>DASXWF010000410.1:0-6281 GCA_036503835.1 Polyangiaceae bacterium
TGGCCGAGGTGGGCGAGGACGCGGCGCGCGATGCGTGCCTGGAGCGCGTCGTCGTCGATCACGAGAATGCGCGCCGAGCTCCGGTGCGTCTCCGGACGCACCGAGCGGATCCGGCTCGTCTCGCGCACGTTCGGAAAGTACAGGCTGAACGTCGTGCCGGCCCCGAGCGTGCTCGACAGATCGACGAAGCCGTCGTGCTCCTTCGCGGTGCCGTAGACGATCGCGAGCCCGAGCCCGCTGCCGCTGCGCTCGCCCAGGCGCTTGCGGCTGAAGAACGGCTCGAACACGCGCTGGATCTCCGGCGCCGGGATGCCGCTGCCCGTGTCCGCGACCCGAAGCACGGCGTACTCGCCGGGCGCGATCGTCTCGTAGCCGGAGAGCGACTCGGAGAGCTGGACGAACTCGGTCGTCACCACGATCGTGCCGGCCCCCGCGATCGCCTCCGCGGCGTTGCGCACCAGGTTCGTCACGGCCCGCGCCAAGTGTGCCTCCGAGCCCCGGATCATGAGCGGGTCGGCGCCGAGCTCCAGCTTCACCTGCACCTGGGGGTACTCCCGCGCGAGCACGCGTGTGACCTCGGTGAGCTCGAGCTGGACCACGCGCCCGAGGTCGAGGGTCTCCTTCGCCGTCCGCCCCTGGCGCCCCAGCGTGAGCAGGTCTTTGATGGTCTGAGCGGCGCGCAGGCCCGCGGACTTCATCGTCTGCATGTCGGCCCGTACGCCCTGGAGCACTTCGTGCTCGGGGTGACCGGAGTCGAAGCGCTCGAGCTCCGCCGTGACGATGTCGGGCAGCGCCACGAGCGGCCCGAGCGTGTTGTTCAGATCGTGCGCGACGCCGCCGGCGAGCACGCTGAGCGCGTCGAGGCGCTGGGTCGTGGCTTGTCGCTCCTGGACGCTGCGCTCGTGCAGCATCGTCTTGCTGAGGAGCTGCTGGTGGAGCGCGACGTGGCCGAGCGCGAAGGCGAACTGGTCGCGTAGCAGCTGGTAGCCGTGCGAGCCGGGGACGTATTCGAACGCCGCAATTCCGAGCCAGTGCGTCTCGAACACCAGCGGGAACACCGCGAGCGACCGGCGCCGGTCGTGCTCTCGCACCCCCGGCGGCACGATTTCGGCCGCGGGAAAGCTCCCGGACGGCACCTCGCGGGACTCGCCGTCGAGCAGCGTCACGAGCGGCTCGACCTCGATGGCGATGGCGTCGGCCAGGCGCGACACGAACGCCGTCCCGATCCCGACGTTGTGCAGGCTCGCGACCATCGCGTCGGCGAGCGTCTTCAGATCGAACGCGACCGACACGCGGTCGGCCGTCGACAGCAGCCGCTGGTACTCGTCGTCGAGCCGGAGCCGATGCTCGACGCTCGCCGCGCTCGTGGCGTGGGCGATGCGGCTCAGCGCGCGGTACCAGAGGTCGTCGATCTTCCGGTCCACGACGGTTTCGCGGAAGTCCTCGCGCAGCGCGTCGATCGCGCCGTGGAGCGCCTGGTGCGCGTCGTGATCGCCCTGGTAGCGCCGGATCGCCCGCTCGAGCTCGGCGAGGAACGCGCCCTCCGCGCCCGAAAGCTCGGCCTTCAACGCGTCGAAGAAGCGCTCGGCCTGCCCGGTGCGGGTGGCGCGGGCGCCGCCGAGCTGAGTCTCGAGCAAGGCGGCGAGCCGCTGTTCGTGGAGCTCGAAATGCGCGGCGGGGAGCAGCGGAGCTCCGGAAGCCTCCTCGCCGGCGGCGGCCTGTCTGGCCGAGCCGCACCCGCACGAGCGCCGGACCACGAAGTGCGCGGCGACCTGCGTGACCGGCTCCGTGCCTTCGCCGGCGATCTGCCGCAACACGAGCGCGAGCGCCTGCTCGGCCATGCGCTCGAAGGGTTGCGCTACGGTCGTGAGGGAAACACCACCGAGTCGCCCGAGCCAGACGTCGTCGAAGCCCGTGACCACCACGTCGTCCGGCACCGACAGCCCGCGCTCGCGCAGCACTTCCACCGCGCAGAACGCCATCGCGTCGTTGGCCCCGATCAACGCGTCGATGGATCCGGCCCGCTCCAGGATCTCGGTGACCGCCGCGCGCGCGGACGACTGCACGAAGTTCCCGTAGCCGACGAGCTCCGGCAGGGTGGGGAGGCCGTGGCGCGCAAGCACGCGGCGATAGCCCGCCAGGCGCGCCTCCGACTCGGGATTGTCCGTGGGTCCGGAGAGGAACGCGACGCGCCGCCGGCCGTGGGCCGCGACCACGTGCTCGACCACCGCTTCCATGGCGAGCTGATTGTCGACGATCACGCTCGCGACGCCGGGCAGCTCCACCCCGACACTGACCCTGGGGAGCTTTCCGTACCGCTCGAGCAGCGCGCTCACCCCCGCGACGCCGCAGTGCGACGCGAGCACCGTCGAGACCGCGACCACTCCGTCGGCCGAGTTCGGAAAGTCGAACACGGCGTTGTGCGACTTGGAGAACGGGTTCGGCTCGTCGAGCCCGCGCCCGAACAGGATCACGAGATCGACGTCGAGCGCCGTGGCCGCGTCGTGGAACGCCTCGCTGATCCTCGACTGGTAGGCACCGTCGAGGAAGCTCATGTAATCGAGCAGCAGCGCGATCTTCGCGCGCCGTCGTAGCCCCTTCGTCATCTCTTGCGTTCGTTCCAGCATTGCCGAGACGCCGACCCGCGTGTGCATCCCAGCCCTAGGCGTGGCTCGGCGCCCTCGAACACTACAGTTTGACCGATCGCGCCGCGCGGCGCCCTCTCACATCGACCGACACCGTCTCCCGTTGCGGAGCTGCGCGAATCGTTGGAAAGTGAGGAATACGCATGCAAGCTTCGCCTCGAGTCGCCGCGCTTTCGCTCGTTTTGGTGTTCTTGGCCTGCGGCGGCGAAAGCGACGGGGAGGACGAGTCGGCGGGCGGCAGCGGCGGCGTTTCGTCCGGCGGTGCGGGTCGAGGCGGGACGAGTCCCGGCGGCACGGGCGGCGCGGCGGGCAGCGCCGGCCGTGGCGCGGGCAACGGCGCTGCCGGGAGCGCGGGACGAGCCGGCTCCGGGAGCGGCGGTGATCCGGACGCGGGAGAGGGAGGGGCAGGGAACGCTGCGAGCGGCGGAGCGGGCCTCGGGAATTCGGGCGGAACGGGCGGCGGGGAGATGTCCGCCGGCGCGAGCGGCGAGGACGGCGCGGGCGGGGCGGCGTCCGGACTCGTGAGCTGCGACCCCCGGCTGATCATGTGTCGCAGGGCGGCGCCGGTGTGCGGCACGTTCGAAGTCCCGAGCGTCAGCGGCACTTGCTACGGCCCGTGCGTGCCGATCGAACGCTGCGAGTGCGACGAGCCCGCGCAGTGCCCGAACGAAGAGACGTATACCTGCAACCGCTCCGCCGGGCGCTGCACGCCGTACCTGCGCTGACGCGCCCGTCTTCAGGACGGAGCGACGATGCGAAACCAGAGCGAGCGCCGCATGCCGCAGACCCGGCAGCGGAGCTTGGTCTCGCGCAGGCGTCCGCTGCCGCCTGCGTGCGCTTCGTGGCTTTCGAGCTCGAACGCTTCGTCGCAGCGCGGGCAGCGGAGGGCCTTCGCTTTGGGTTCGACGAGCGCCGGGGTCGAGACGTCGAGCGGCCGAGTCTGGCTGCCGCCGGGCTCCAGATCCATCAGCTTGTTCTTCGCCCGGACGAGCTTTTCGTCCGCGAGCTGCACCTTGCGCTGGACGGTACGCAGGCGCGGTGGGCGTTTGGCGCGGGCCATCGTCCCTCGAATTCTAGTGCACGGCCCTGGACCTGGCCCAAACCGTCGGATTTCCCGCCGGCCACGTGAAGGCTCGCGCCTGGTCCGGAGCTCGAAGATTGGAGTACCCTGACGAGCCATGCACCGACATTGGGCTCTGGCTCTGAGTCTCGCCGCGCTGATCGCTGGATGTTCGGGTGACGGCGAGGGCGATGACGCCGGCGGCGGAGGGCGCGGTGGGACGCGGACGGGCGGGAGCGGCGGCAGCGCGGGCGGAGGACGCGGTGGGACGACCGGCGGGACCATGCCCAACGAGAGCGGCGGCACGGCCGGAGCGAGTGGTCGCGGAAGCGGCAAGGCGGGGACGAGCGGTGCGTCGGGGAGCGGGACCGGTGAGGGCGCGGCAGCCGGCGCTACCGGTGAAGCGGGCGACGGAACGGGCGGAGTGGAGAGCGGCGGCACCTCCGGCAGCGGCAACGCCGCTGGAAGCGCGGGATCCGCCGGGCAGTCCGGCGAGGTGCGGGCGTTCCCCGGCGCAGAAGGCTTCGGCGCCATGGTCAGCGGCGGGCGCGGCGGGCGCGTCATCAAGGTGACCACGCTCGACGCGACGGGTCCCGGCAGCCTGCAGGCTGCGCTCGACGAGGAGGGGCCGCGCATCATCGTCTTCGAGGTGAGCGGCGTGATCGAGGCCGACATCATCGAGATCACGAGCGGCGATGTCACCATCGCGGGCCAGACGGCGCCGGGCGGCGGCATCACGATCGCGGGGCGCCTGTACGGAGCGTACGACGACTCGGTGGGGAACATCATCATCCGCCACGTTCGGGTGCGGCCCGTCTACGACGGAAGCGACGGCGAGCAGTTCGACGGCATCCAGCTCTCGTTGAACCATCATTTCATCCTGGATCACGTGTCCGTCGGTTTCGGCGTGGACGAGACCGTGGACCTCTACGAAGCCACCGACGCCACGATTCAATGGTCGACCATCGAGAGCTCCGCGACCGAGGGCCATCCCGAAGGCGAGCACAACTACGGGCTCATCAACGGTCCCGACGGGGTGCGCCTGAGCGTCCACCACAACCTCTTCGCCCACCATCGCAATCGCGCGCCCGCGATCGCGAACGGCCCCGCCGAGGTACGCAATAACGTCGTTTACAACATGCGAACCGCCTTCGTGCACAACAATCCCGCGTCGGGTTCCTTCAATCTCGTCGGGAACTACTTTCGGACAGGCGATTCCGACACGCTGATCCCGTTCTATTTCGACGACGAGAACGGCTCGGCGGCGGACGATCTCGCGTACTTCCTGTCCGGCAACGTGCTCGACGGAACGAACAGCGACTGTCCCGCGGGCAGCGTGGACGATCCCTGGACCCAGTGCGACTACGATCCGGGGCGCGACGCCTCGTTCGTGGCGGCGAACGAGGGCGACTTCTCGAGCTCCAGCGACGATTTTCGTCCCGTCGCGACCACGAGCGCGGAGGACGCCTTCGACGCCGTGCTCGAGCGTGCGGGAGCCTTCCCGCGCGACGTCGTCACGCAGCGTTCGGTCGAGGAGACCCAGGCCGGCACCGGGGATTGGGGCTCGCGCATTCCCGGCGATCTGTTCGCGGGGCTCGTCGCGGAGACGCCGCCGGCGGACGAGGACGACGACGGGATGGCCGACGCCTGGGAAAGCGAGCGCGGTCTCGACCCGAGCGACGGCGGCGATCACTCGACCGTGATGGCCTCGGGCTACACCGCGATCGAGGAATACGTCAACGGTCTCGCCGACGCGCTCGTGCGCTGACGCTCGGGGTCTTCGAACGCGCCGCTCGTGCGGCGAGCGCGCCGAGCGCGATCCAGAGCCAGGCCGGCGAGGTTCGTGGCGCTCGCCCTGCTCTGCATGCGCAGCCTTCCGAGTCCGCCGCCTCGGAAGTGGCGTCGCTCGCTTCGGAGCCTGCGGCGCCCGCGCGCCCCGCGAGTGCGGAGCTGCCTGCGCTGCCCGGCGTACCAGCGGCGCCCGCGCCGGAGGTTCCCGTCGCACCTGCGTCGCCACTCGCGCCCCCAGTGCCTGCGCGGCCGCTCGCGCCGCTCGTCGCCGGTGTTCCACCGGACGTCGTGCCTCCGTTGGGACTCCCGCCAAGACCACCTTGATTCGCCTGGCCTCCGGCTCCGGCGCCGCCCGGGTTGCCGGAGCCACCCGCACCGCCGCCCGCTGCGCCTGCCGGCGTTCCCGCGCTGCCGGCCTCCAGCGTGCCCCCCGCGCCGCCGCTCCTGCCGCCCGTGCCAGCGATCCCGCCTGCTCCGCCTCCACCCGTGCCGCCCGCCGAGCTCGCTCCCCCGAGTCCGTTCGCTTCCAGCGCCGCGAATACCGTCTCCGCGATCAACTCCGCGCCCTCGGCGTTCGGATGCACCGCGTCGGGGAACAAATTGCTCTTGCCGCTGAGGGCCGTGAACACCTCGATCAGCGGCGCGCCGGCATCATCGGCGAGGGTGCGCACGAGCGGAACGACTTCGCTCTCGACCACGGCGCCCGGAATGTCGAAGGGGTTTCCGTACACGGGCGGTGGCGTGGCGATGTAGACGAGCGCGCCGAGCGAGCGATAGTGCGTGAT
>DASXWF010000411.1:0-3909 GCA_036503835.1 Polyangiaceae bacterium
CTTGCCGCCCCGACCGCCCCTGCCGGCTGATTGACCCGCGTCGCCACCTGCGCCTTTTCCGGCGGTGCCACCCCTACCGGCATCAGCTGCGGGTTCGGAGTCGTCGCTTCCACAGCCAGCTGCGAGCACGAGCATGAACAGGGACGATTGAGCAACGAAAGCGATGCGAGTGGTCTTCATCCAGGGTCTCCCGAACCGAAACACTTCATGGTGAAGCCTGAGCCCCTCGCGATGCAAGCACCGGCGTGATCTCCTCGCGCGGGCGCTGGCTCCGGGGAGGTCCATCCGTTAGGCTTGGGTAGTGACGGCGAGCGCCGAGGTTCCCCGACAGGCGTATCGCGAGATCTTGCGGATGGCTCGCCGCTTTGCGCGCTCGGAGGACGAGGCGCGTGACCTCGTGCAGGACGCGGTGATGATCGCCCTCGCGCGCGGATTCGACGACTGGTCGGCGCCGGACCGCCGGGGATGGTTGCGCGGAGTCGTACAAAAGCGCGCGGCCTTCGTCGTGCGGGGCCAACGGCGACGGCGGCGGCGTGAGGAGCTCCCGGACGGCACCGCAGGCTCCGGGCCCACGCGCTGGGCGTGGCAGTCGGACTTCCTGGCGTCGCTACCGCGATCGCTACGAGCGGTGGCTGCACTGGCGAGCGCCGACCTGTGTGCCGCCGAAATCCGCTGGCTCCTGGGACTGAGTGACACCGCGCTGCGCCAGCGCCTGACCGCGCTACGACGCGCAGTGCGCGCCAAAGGCGACCTCCCGACGCGAACCACCTCCATCGAACCACCGCCGTCGTTCGGTGGACCACGCGCGCACCTCTTGGAAAGCCTGCGGCGGCAGGACGGCCGGGTGGTCGCCACCCACGACCCGGACGGCCACGCAATTTTTCTGCGCGTGGCTCCTCACAAAACGGGACCCGGCGGCAACCCCTAGGCAAAGGAGCTCACATGCCCAAGCCCAGCCTGAAAATCACCAAAATTGCCGTCATCTTCATGGTCCAGAGCCTCGAGCGCACGCGTCAATTCTACGCCGACGCCCTCGGCATCGAGCTCAAGCAAGAGGAGGGCTACCTCCTCGGTACCTTCTCCGGAGGCACCGAAGTCCTCTTCTTCGAGGGCCCGGCCGTGCGCGGCACCTCGCCGCAAATCGTCTTCGGCCTGGACGAAGGCGGCATCGACACGGCGTCAGAAGCGCTGGCCGCGCGCGGCGTACAACTCTTGACGCCCGTGTCGGAGGCGCCGGGCGGCTGGTCCCTGGAATTCAAAGATCCCGACGACCACCCGATCGCGTACTTCCAGGCGGGCTCACTACCGCGCCGGATCTAGCGGATGACCGCCTACGGCAGGAAGACCTCGCCCCCGCAGGTGCGACTGCCCACCCAGGTCGGGTCCACGCAGATGCCGTCGTCGCAGAGGTAGCGGCCGATGCAGCCTCGGCCACACTCTTCGTCGAGATCGCCGCCGCGGTGCGAGCGACCTCCTTCATCGACTCGCCCCTTCCTTCGACACGGCCAATTCGCTCACGAGAAAGCAGCCCGTGCCGCGCGCAAAGAAACCGACCCTCCCGCCGTTCGATTCCGTGGTCGCCGAGCCGACGAGCTGGTCGCCGGCGAAAAGCCGAACCTGCTTGCCGCTGCCTTCGACGCGCAGCTCGACGAACTCAGCGTCCGGCAGCGAGCTCTGAAAGCTCGATATCATCTTCAAATAGCCCGGCTTGCCCTGAAGCAAGAAGAGCGCTTGCCGCGGGCCGCGGGCGAAAACGGAAGCGTGGTCGGAGGTTGCCCGGAAAAGGACGCCTGCCGCAGCGTTCTCCGATAGTTCACCGGCGAGCTTCACACCCATGGCTACGGCTGTGTTCGGCTGGTCTGCGGGCGTGCCGTCGTCGAACGAGCTGAGCCTGGTCACGTTCGAGACGGTGGCCGGTCCGGAACGATTGCAGAGCCGGTACGCTCCAGCTTCGGTCTCGCCGCTCCAATTGCCTTTCGCCCCGAACAAGAAGTCGCGCGTCGAACCCTGACGCTCGAAATCCTCGAAATAGAGGTTGCCCTTTCGTACTCGCCCCGGTGCCTGCGCCCGTTGACTCGGAATCGAGGCTGGCTGCCCTCCCGAGGACGGCTTCGCCGCGGCCGGCTCCACGGTCGTGCTGGGAGCGGCGGCCGGAGCCGAAGCTGTTTTCGGGGCGACCTCCGGGGCGCTCGACCACGGCAATTCGAGATCGAACTGCCGGAAGAGCACGACCGCCGCCGCGAGACCGATCAGCCCGAACGCTCCTACGAGAGCAGCGATCAGCGCGCGCGACGTCTTTCGGAACGCGGGTGCCGACGGCTCGACCGACGCGCTGTGCGCGCTGAGCGAAGCCGACGAAGTCAAGCGCAAGCCCGGCTCCGCCACGGGCGCTCCGTAGCCGCCGGCCGTGGCGGAACCACGCGCCCGCGAGTGGATGGCTCGAAGCAACGCCTGGAGCGCTGGATCGGCCGGATCCCCTTGCCAGTGGGAGAGGTCGGCCGCCTGCACGCCTCCGAAGCCGATCGGTTGCGTCACGGGCTCGAGCAGGACCGGAAACAGAATCTCCCGCGCCCGCCCCTGGTCCGCCTCCTCATGGACCCACTCCGACTCGACCGAGTGCTTCGTCCACACCACCACGATCGTCCGGACCTCATTCAGACGCTGCTGGAGCATCGAGCGCCAGGTCATTCCGGGCGGGATCTTGCGATCCCAGAACACCGACAAGCCGCTCTGCTCGAGAGCGGCGACCAGCCGACGCAACGTTTCGCGCTCCCGATCCTGACTGCTGTAGCTGAGAAAGACGTCTTCCACGTGCCCTCCGAGCGGGATCCGCCCGAACCCGCTCAGGCTGCCAGATCCGCACGCGAGCGAGAAGCTCGCACACGAGCAGTGTGCGGGTCGTCGCACGAGAATGCGACGAGACCATGGTCATTTCTTAACGGTCCTCGGGACTCCGCGCAGAACGCGACGCGCGGCCGGAGTCCGCTGCGCTTGACTTTTCACGAAATGAGACCGCGAGCTATAGCGGTCGAGCAGGGTTCGAAGCTCGATGTCCTCTCCGATGATCCGTCAGGAGCGACTGAGCTCCCGCTCAGAGCTCCAGTGCTGTTCACCGATGCTCTTCACGTCCACGCTCGCCTCCGGAACTCGCAATCGCATGCGGAAGACCTCCGCGCTCACCACGTCCAACACCACGAACCAGGCACCGAGCCCCGGTGTGAACGGTCGGGTAGGAGGCGCCACGCGCCGAGATTCGGCCGGCGCGGTGCACGGATAGTACCGAATATCGCTATAATCTCGTATCGAATATACTGATTGTCGGTTTCATGAAATCTTGGCAGGGTGACGGGGTGAGCGGTTCGGGAGGACTGAGATGAGGTCGAAGCTATTTCGAGCGATTGTCGGAGTCGGGATCGCTCTCGGCACGAGCGGGTGCTGGGGGAGAACGAGCGTTCCCGCCACGGATGCCGAGGAGGATGCAACAGAGCCCGGCAGCGGGGGGCAGGGTGGGGAAGGGCGTTCGGTTGGAGGGAGCGCCGGCGGTGGGGGATGGGGTCAGAGTGGGAGCGCCGGTCAGAGTGGAAACGCCGCTCAGAGTGGAAGCGCCGGTCAGAGTGGAAACGCCGCTCAGAGCGGGCGCGGTGGCCAGGGCGGGAGCTTCGGTCAGGGCGGAGACGCGGGCGGAGAGCAAGCTCGAAGTGGGAGTGGGGGGCAGGGTCAGGATGGTGGTAGTGGGGGTGGGTTCGGCGGGACGGAGGCCGGAGGGAACGGCGGGACAGCGGTCGCTGGTGGCGGTGGCTCCGGAGGGGAAGGAGCCGAGCCTGTGCTTGGTGGCGCGAGCGGCGTCGGCGGCGAGGGGGGGTTCGGGGGGTTCGATCCGTTCTGTGATGCGACCTGGCCGAATACCAA
>DASXWF010000412.1:0-11388 GCA_036503835.1 Polyangiaceae bacterium
CGGCCTGAGCCGCAAACATCGCCGATCCGAGAAGCTTGGGATCGAACACCTGACAGTAGAGCCAAGACAATGAGGCGCGGCCCGTTTGCCGGCGGCCTGCTCGATGGCGTCAGTCGTCGAACGGATACCGCCTGCCCCGAATACTCTCGACCTGGGGCTTCTTGCAGAGCACGCTGTGCAAGACCGCGCCACGAACGGCAACCACGTTGCCGCGCCGGCATTGAACGACAACGCCACGACGGGCGAACGACGGTGGCTACGGCGCTCAGGGTGGCGCGTCCTCGGAATTCCCGAGGATGCGCCGTGCCGAGCCGAGGATGACGGCGTACGCGCTCTGGATGAGCTCGCTCGAAATCCCGCGCTCGTAAACCTTCGACTGACTCGCTCTTTTTGCCCGGCTGCTCGCGAGTGACGTCAAGCAGGGCCCGTGCCACCGGCGCAGACAACGGAATGGGTGATTGGATTCCGATGGATAGCGCGTGAAATGCGAGTGTCCGGACAGTCGGTGTTCGCTGTCCGGACAGTCGATGTTCGAGCGCCCGCTGTCGGGTCAGCTCGAGTGGAGCCCAATCGCAAAGCGTGGCCGAGGTGGACGCGCGGGGTGGCGTCTGCTGTAATGTTCGTTGGCGTGAGCTCGGAGGAGAACAGCACTTTGCGCTTGGTGGAGAGCGGGCAAAGTGTGCCGGCTTCCCGCGTGCAGGCTGTGCGGTGGATTTCGGCCGGAGCGGAGGGAAGCTACACGGAGCTCGCGCAGAACTCGATCACGCTGGGGCGGGACGAGCGGTCAGCCGTTCGGCTGGATGCGGCGGGGGTTTCTCGCCACCACGCGGAGCTCGCGCGCCAAGGGCCCATTTACGCCATCAGGGACTGTGGCAGCACAAACGGCACTTTCGTGAACGGGCGCCGCGTTCAGCACAGCGCGCTCTCCCCTGGCGACGTGCTGCGCTTCGGAGACGTCATCGGCGTGGTGGTGCGTCGCGACGCCGAGACCGAATCGGCGCTGCGTGACGTGTGGGAGGTGACCCCCGGCGTCTTGTTCGGGCCCGGGCTCGGCCGGCAGCTCGAGCAACTGCGCCGCGTGGCGCCGAGTGATTTGCCCGTGGTCGTGGTGGGCGAGACCGGCACCGGCAAGGAGTGCGTCGCGCGTGCGTTGCACGCGTTGAGCGGTCGAAGCGGACAGCTTCACGCGGTCAATTGCGCGGCGCTTCCGGACGCGCTCGCGGAGGCGGAGCTCTTCGGCTACCGGAAGGGTGCGTTCACGGGAGCCGAGCAGCCGGCGCCGGGCCACCTGCGCGCGGCCGATCGCGGCACGTTCTTTCTCGATGAACTCGCGGACCTGCCGCTTTCACTGCAGGCGAAGCTGCTCAGAGTCCTCCAGGACAAGTGCGTGACCGCGCTCGGCGAAACTCGGCCGACGCCGCTCGACGTGCGGTTCGTGGCGGCCGTGCAGAAGCCGCTGGTCGAACTCGTGCAAGCCGGACGCTTGCGCGAAGACCTGGGTATGCGCCTCAACGGCCTGATCGTGGAGCTGCCGCCGCTGCGCGAGCGGCGCGCCGACATCGGTGTCTTGCTGGGCTACTTCCTCGAGCGGCATTCCGGCGGGAGACCGCCGACTCTCGAGCCGCGCTTGCTGGAAGATTTGTTGCTCTACGCCTGGCCGGGCAACGTGCGAGAGCTCGAGCTCGT
Source organism: Polyangiaceae bacterium (assembly GCA_036503835.1). Lineage (GTDB taxonomy): Bacteria > Myxococcota_A > Polyangia > Polyangiales > Polyangiaceae > PMG-095. The sequence continues at coordinate 1,687 of DASXWF010000412.1, forward strand.
CGTGCGCAAGCTGGTCGTGCTCCACGGACACGAGCCGAGGCTGCGGCGCAGCATGCTCCCGGCGGAAATGCGAACGGCGCCGCCCCCGCCGGTTCGAGCGCTGCCGGACTGCGAGCGGCGCGATCACGACCTGTCGCGCCTGGTGCACGAGCTGAAAAGGAACAACCAGAATTTGGCCCGGGCTGCGGAGTCGATCGGCGTATCGCGGCAGCGCGCGTACCGCCTATTGGACGGGCGCTCGGTCGGCGAGCTGGTCGCGTTGCCGGAGTTCGACGCTCCCGAGGGCCCGTGAGGCGGGAGGCGGTGGCACCGCAACTGGTTCCGGCTCCGAATGTCGAGCTCGTCGGCGACGAGGTCGACGGGCGCTACCGCGTGATGGAGCGGATCGGCGGCGGGGGCATGGGGAGCATCTACCGTGTCGAGCACACCGAGCTCGAACGCCAGTTTGCGTTGAAAGTGCTCAAAGCGGAGCTCGGCAGCGACGTCGGCATGGTCGAGCGTTTCCGCCGCGAAGCGCGCATCGCCGCGAGCCTCTCGAGCGAGCACGTGGTCGCGATCGTCGACTCCGGGCTCCTCCCGGATCGCCGGCCGTACTACGTGATGGATCTCCTGATTGGGTCCGATCTGCGGCGCCTGCTCGTCGCCCACGGCACGCTCGCGCCGGCGCGAGCCGCGAACCTCGGCATCGACATTTGCCGTGGTCTGTCGGTCGCGCACGCCGCCGGCTTGATCCATCGCGACCTCAAGCCCGAGAACCTGTTCGTGACCCGCGGCGACGACGGCCGCGATGTCTGCAAGATCCTCGACTTCGGGGTCGCGAAATGCAGAGACACCGGCACGACGCGCCCGGGAATGTTGGTCGGCACGGTCCGCTACATGGCTTCCGAGCAGGTCGGGCTCGATGTGCCGGTGGGCCCGCGCACGGACTTGCACGCGGTCGGCGCGATCTTGTACGAGTGCCTGTGCGGCGTGCCGCCCTTCGAAGGCGACACGACCGAACGCGTGCTCTACGGAATCATGAACGGTACGCCCGTGCCGTTGCGCCGGCACTTGCCGGAGCTTTCTCCCGGCCTCGCCGCCGTCGTCACGCGAGCCTTCGCTCGAAGGCCCGAGGAGCGCTACCCGGACGCGCTCGCTCTCGCCGAGGCCTTGATTCCGTTCGCCGCGGGCCGCAGAGCGAGTAGCGCAGAAGCGTGGTGGGTGAACGTGAACAGCAAGGCGACGGCGGGGAGCAGCCGCCACTCCACTCCGGCACTGACGGCCGCGCCCGACGAACCACGCGACGCGTCTCGAGAACTCCCGCCCGAGCCCGCCCGTGGCTCGTTTCCCTGGCGAGTCGCGGGGGCTTCCCTGCTCGCCGGCGCTCTGGCGTCGAGCGCCGTCTGGAGCGTGGCACGCCCCCAGCAGCCGCTTGCTACCGAGCCCATTCCGGTGCCGGAGGCAGAGCCCGCCAGCGCCGGCCCCGAGTCCGCAGTGCTTCCCGTGAGTTCGCCTCGCTTCGTCGCGGTATCCGCCGAGAAGGCGGCGCCGAGCGTCGCTTCGTCGCCTGAACTACCTCCCGTGCGCCAGCCGCCCGCGGGGACCGCGCCGCGGAAGCCGTCCACGGCCCCGGCCCCCTCTTCCGGGCTGCCCCCGCGCCTGTCGTTCGATTCCGAAAACCCCTATGCGAAGTGAACGCCGTTCGCGTCAGCGCTTTGGGCGAGCTTTGCTCGTCGCGACCGCGCTCCTTCCGGCTCGACCTCTGTGCGCCCAAAGCGAACGCGAACCGACGGCGCGCGAGCACTTCGAAGCGGGGTACCGGCTGGTCGAGCAAGGCGCGCTCGACGCTGCCATCGAGGAGTTCGAGCAGGCGTACCAGAAAAGCCCGCACTTCTCGGTCCTCTACAACTTGGGCCAAGCGTACGCATCGATCGGCCGGAGCGTCGAGGTAGTCGATCGTCTGACGCGCTACCTCGAGCTCGGTGGCGCGCAGATCAACGAAGCGCGAGTTCGACAGGTGCGCGAGTTCATCGCCTACCATTCGCGGCGCATCGGGAGCGTGTTGCTCGAGGTGCAACCAGCCGGCGCTCGCGTCTCCGTCGACGGCAAAGTGCTCGATTCGAGCGCACGCTCCACGCCGGTCCCGCTGACCCTCGGCACGCATGGGATCGTCGCCGAGCACCCCGGCTACGCAACGGCCTCGATCAATGTCCGCATCGTCGCGGGTGAGACGGCACACGCGTCACTCGTGCTCGAGGCCCTGCCCCCAGTCCTTATCCGAGTGACGTGCGCGATTCCCGACGTGACCGTCAGCGTCGATGGTGCCGCGTCGTCGCTGCCGGCCACGGGCCTGCTGCAGGTCCGGCCCGGCGAACACCGGCTCGGCTTCGGCAGGCCGGGGTACATCTCGCGGGAGCAGACGGTCCGGATCGAGGCGAACGAGACGTACGATTGCGCGCTTGCGTCCGATCCGAACGCGAAAGACACGGCGTCGCTCCGCGTGCGGCATCCGCGCGGCACGGTCGCGCTGCTCGACGGCGCTCCTCATGCCGCACGCCCCGTGCCTGCCGGACGTCACCGTATCTCGGTTGCGGGTCCGGGCTTCGAACGAGCGGAGCGCACGGTGACGCTGGCCGCGCACCGGACGCAAACCGTCGACCTGATGCCGTCTCCCTCGAGCGCCGCGCTTCTGGCCCGACAGAGCGATCAGGAGCGGACGCGCAGGATCGTAGGACTGACCGTCGGAGCGGTCGGTGTCTCCGCCGTCCTGGTCGCCACCGGGCTCTATCTCTACAACAACGGAGAGTACGATGACTGGCGCGCCGAAAACGCCCGCATCCTGGCGCGCTTTCAGGGGGATCCGTCGTCGGTGAGCGCGCAAGAAATCGACGCGATCTTCGAGGAAGAAAACCGAATTCACAATCGGGATGCCGTCGCGACGGGCATAGGTGTCTTTGGCATGGTGTCCGTGGTTGCTGCGACCGCGTTGTTGCTCTGGCCATCCAGCCGGAGCGACGTGCTGATCATCACGGGCTCGGCTCCTGCCGCACGCCTGCGGTTCTGAGCTCTCTTGAGGCGCGCTCCATCCCTCCCGATGCGATCGTTCCGGCCCCTGCTGCTGGCGCTGAGTCCACTGCCTCTGTGGCTGTCGAACTGCCGAACGGCGGTCGATTGGGGAGCGGCAGCGGAAGGGGGAGCGCCTGAGGGGAGTGGCGGTGAGATCGCCGCAGGTGCGACGACGGCCGGCATGGGCGGCACCGGTGGCGCCGGCTCGGGTGGCGCCGGTTCGGGTGGCGCCGGCTCGGATGGCGCCGGGCACGCGAGCTCCGGCGAGGGTGGCCATGAGGAAGTGCCGGCAAGCGACGCCGGGGCCGCGGGTGACGCAACGACCGGTGGCGAGGGAGGGAGCGTCGTTGCCGAGTGCACGCTCGAATGCCGGCGCGGCACCGAGTGCGTCGCTCGCCGGGGTGAACGGGCCTGCGAATTTCCGACGCCGCGGGCCTGGCTCACCTTCGAGTCGCCCGCCGACTCGACCGTACGGGCCGTTCGGCTCGGCGCGGGCGACGAGTTCGCGCCCGAGGTCTTGAAAACGTTCGCGTCCGATCACTACACCGACGAATTCGTCTGGTCGCCGAGCGGCCGCTACTTCTTGTTCAGGGAGGTGTGGCCCGACAACCCGTACGAGACGTTCCGCACCTACGACCGCTGGCTGTGGTCGTACTTCGGGCGAGGGTTTCCCACGGAGGCCCAACCTTTGCCGAACCTTCCGAACAGCGGCCAGTACGGCCTCCCGCGTTGGGACGAGGCGACCGACGCCATGGTGATCGTGAACGGCCAAGAGTCGTACGTGGTGCGTTTCGACGGCGACCGCGCGGAGTCGGACGTCGCCGTGAGCTCCGACGAGAGCTACGACGTCTCGCCTTGCCCTGGTGCGTCGGCGCTGATCTACCAGTCGGATCAGTTCTATCTCGTGCCGGTCGGCGCCTCGCCCGAAACCGAGCGGGTCGCGCTCGGTACGTTCCCGAGCCAATCGCCCGACCTGTCGAAGATCGTCGCAGTTAGACCCGGCAGTACCAGCGGCGGCGAAGTCCTCTACACGGTGGACTGCAAGGCGGGCGCAATGCCGCAAGACCTGCTCGAGATCGCCGGGGAATTCAGGTGGTTCGGCTTTTGGCCGGACAATGCCTCACTCCTCCTCGGCAAGAAGCAAGGGGAAGACACCCTGCTCGAGTTCGTCAGCGTCGAGCATCCCGACCAGCCGCTCTTCAGCGGAAACTTCATGACCTTCATCCCGTCGTGGGACGACAGTCTGCTCTTGCTCGAGAGCACGTCGTCCGAGGCGCGCTACCACGTATTCGAGCTCGCGACCCGCGAGGCCCGGCCGCTCGCGATCGACGCCGGCGCCAACGTCGAATGGTGCGGCAACTACTTGCTGATCCACGAGTTCGACCGTGAGGCGCAGACGTCGCGGACGCAGGTGCTCGATCCGCGGAGCTCGATCGAACCGCGGCCGCTCGTCCCGGACACCGGTGACGAGCTCGGGGATGGAGCTTGCGACGGCTCCGGCGAATACTTCGCTTCCGTGCGGTACACCTCGAGTGAGCAAAGCGTCGAACTCTACCGCCTCGCGACGCCCGGCACTCCCCCGCTCGTCTACCCGCTCGGCCCGCGCATTTACATCGAGATCACGTCGTTCCACGCGGACGAGCGCGGGCTGATCGCGGCGCTGGCGGGTCCCGAATCCAAAATTTGGTGGTTGCCGATGCCCGACGGTGTTCCGGCTTCCGGGCGTGAGTTGCCGAGCTCGCGTCGCCCCGCGCTCCAACCCGGACCATGACGCGCTTCCGGCGAGTGATCGGTTCCTGGGGGACGCTGCTCGCGACCGTCTCGACGCTAGTGGCGAGCTGTCGAGACTACGAGCTCTGCAGTGAAGGCCGCGACGCTTGCACGCCGGACGCGGCCGGACGCGCGGCATCCGCGGCCGGCGAACCAGAAGGCGGCAAGGCCGGCGAGGGCGGTCTCGGGGGCGGAGCCACGGGCGAGGACGGCGCTGCCGGAAGTGCCGGCGAGAGCGGAGCAGGAACATCGGGAAAAGCCGGTCGCGGCGGCACGGCGGGAACGAGTCCCGCGGGCGAGGGCGGAGCCGGCGCGGCGTTCGACGCAGGTGGCGGCGGAATTGCGGGCGACGGCGGCGAAGCTGGGCGCGCGGGTGCCAGCTGTGCGGCAACGTTCGGTGACTGTGACGGTTCCACGTTGAACGGTTGCGAAACCAAGCTGCTCGAGAGCGTTCGCCACTGTGGGGCCTGCGATCGCGAGTGTGCCGGGCTGTGCGTGCAGGGCGACTGTCTCGAGTTCGAGCGCCTGGTGGCCGACCAATTCTCGCCGGAGAACATCGCCCTGGCGCCGGACTACGCCTTCTTGGCGGCGCACGATGCTTCGGATGCCCTGCGCCTGCGGCGGGTCTCGCGCTGGACCGGGGAGATCGATACGCTGTCTTCGAAGCCGCCCTGGCGCTGGATTCGAGCCAGCGCCGTGGGGTCGAAGCGCTTGTATGTGGCCGACCAGTTCGAGCTCAAGAGCCTCGCGCTCGACGGCACCGATCTGCGCGACGAGGGTCTCTACGTCGAAAGCATCGCCGCGAGCGGCGGCTTTCTCTATTTCGCGTGGCTCGGGAGTCTCTACAGCTGGTCGGAGACGGACCGCGCGGCAGAGCTCGTTCGAGCGTTCGAGGCGGCGGAGAGCAGCCATCTCGTCGCCAGCGGGCTGGGCGTGTTCGTTGCCGTCAACTACCCCGCCGGCATCGGCCCTGCGCACTACGAGCTTCACTTTCTCTTCCCGACGTCCGAGCCGAGCCTCCTGGACGCCGGCGCCGGTGTCGCCAGCGGGCTCGTGGCCGCCCAGACCGATGCGTACTTCGCCGTTCTGGAGGGTACGAGCGTCGCGCTCCGGCACGTCCCGCACGGTAGCCAAGCGTCCGTGCTCGACGCCGACGCTTCCGAAATCGTGGAGCTTGCGGCGGTCACGGGCGGGGTGTTTGCGACCTTCTCGACGGCAACGAGCTGGGGACTCCGGTACTACGCGTTCAACGCTTCCGCGATCCGATACGAATGGGAGACGCGCGGCGACCTGCTTCGGCTCACGAGCACCGCCGACGGAGAGCTCTGGTTCGTCGATAGTTCTCAAGCTGCCCTCGCGCGCCTGAAGACGGCTGCACACGACCTGCTCGACTGGTGAACAAGGTCTCCCGGTTCCTTGGGTTGGTGCGGTAACCGCCAAAGCACCGGGGGTTTTCAAAAAGTTCCGTCGAGCGCCGTTCCGTGCTCGGCAATGGCCGCCGCATTGCGCTCGGCCACCGTCATTCCCCCGCCCGCCCGAGCAGCGCGTTGGCCCTCTCCTTCACGCTCGGCGAAGCGTCGCTCAGCGCGACGACTTCGATCACCTGACGCTGACCTGCGAGGAGCAGCTTCTCGCCCAGGGCGCGCAGGACCTCGAGGCGGAGCGTCTCGAGCGGTTCGGTTTGCAGCAGGCGCACCGCTGCCTGCGCGACGGGCAGCGCAAGATCTCGGTAGCCGGCGGCGATTACGGCTGCGTTCCGCACCAGTGGCTCCGGATCCCGAAGCATGAATTGCGCGAGGATCCGATCGACTTCTTCGCCGGGAATGAAGCGCATCGCCTGGAGCGCGGAGCTGCGCGTGGCCGGGTTCGGATCGCTGAGCTGGCGCTTGAGTAGCTCGAGCGAGCTCGGCGCACCGGCGTTGCCGAGCGCGTTCATGTAGAGCTGGCGTGACTTGTCGTCCGGCGCTTGCTCCACGCCGTGCTCCAGGGTCGCCACGGCTTGGCTCGCGACTTCGGCGGTCTCGGGCTTGTCGAGCGCGCCGCCCGCGGCCCCGCCGAGAGCGAACAAGGCGCGATCCCGGATCTCGCCTTCGGTCGATGACTCCGCGAGCTTCGCGAGCTCGGTCACCGTGCTCGCCGTCGGGTTTTCGCCGATGGTGAGGTGGAGCAGCGCCGTGTTTCGCGTCGCGGCCTGCATCGACGGGTCCTTGGCGACGTCGGTCAGTACGGTCTGGGCCTCCGGCGACGTCGCGCTGGACAGTGCCCCGAGCAACCCCTTCGCGTCTTCGGGATCGATGCCCGCCGTCAGACGCCGCTTCGCCAGAGCGACGGCATCCGGATCGATGTCGAACAAGGCGGTCAGGCGCTCGAGCAGGGACCAGCGCTCCTCGCTCCCCGCCTTGACGTGGTGCAGATCCGTCGCAAGCCTGTCGAAGCTCGCGCCGTCCACGAGCTGGCGCTTGCGGGCGAGCTCGTTCTCGCGATTGGGACGCTGGCCACGGCTCTCGTAGAGCGGCGCTTCGGCCGTCATCCAGGGTTCGTCGGCTGGCCGTTCGCCGACGCTGACGCTCTTCAACGCGAGCGTGATGCGCGTGGTCGACGTGAAGGTCGTCGTACCGAGCAGCACGCTGGTCGACCCGACGCTGTCGGCGCGCTGGACCAGGCCCCGCCCTTCGACGGTGAGCTCGGTCTTGGAAGAGCGCTTTGGTCCAGGGCCGCTCTTCAGGAATTCGGGGGCGATGTCGAGGTGCGTGTACGCGCCTTTCGTCTTGGTGAACGCGCCCGGGCGTACCCGCGTGTATTCGGCGCGGTAGCGACCGAGCTCGTCCGTTTCCTCCGCGAACCAGTGCCCCGGGTCGTCTTCGGCGCGGTTGGGTTGGGTAAACACGAGGGTGGCGATGACGGCGCGCAACAGAGCGTGCCAAGAGCCGTCCAGCTCGGGGTGAATGGCCACGCTTTCGACGTTCCCGCGGCGCGTCAGCAGCACCCGGAAAGGCTTCTTCATCGCGTCCTCGGGCGCCTGCCCGGCCGCGGCGCCCGAGCTGACCGTCGCGGTGAAATCGGAAAGCTCGCCCCGGAGCGCGATGGACTCGAGATCATCGGCGACGGCCGTCAGGGCGAGCGTGCCCTGCCCGGCGAGATCGAAGGCGTGGTCCGACTCCTCGGACTCGCCCCGACTCTCCAGGTTCATGGCCACGCGGTACGAGCGGCGCTCGCCGAGCTGCCAGCCATCCTGCGCCGAGGTGGCGAATGCGGGTGCGATGGGCCGTTCGTTCGACCGTGCGGTGCGAGCGTCCGACCCGCGCACCGGGGCGACGGACGCCTTGCGAGCGGGAAGCCGATCACGGAACACGGTTCCGCCGAGCGTCACCGCTAGAACCCCGAAAATTCCCACCAATGCCCAGATGAAGCTTCGCGACGAGCCGGTAGCCCGCGCTTCGAACACACGCGTTTTCATGTTGCCTCCCGGAACAATCCCGTATCCCGAACCTCGAAAAGCGAGGCGGCACGCACGGACGCACAAGCGCCGATGCGCGCCGCCTCGGATCCTGCGTTGGCTGAGTTCAGCCGGTCAGATCGATAGGACCTTGTCCCAGAGCGTCGTCGTCCTGGAGTAGACGGGGCCCCAGTTCGTGATGGGGAAGTCGAAGGTCGTGCTCGTGGCGCCGGGAAATGCGACGTAGAAAGGGGCGGCGCCGATGGGAAAGACCCAGCACGCCACACAGAAGCTGACCTTGAAGCCCAGCGAGCCCGAGCCCGTGCTCAACGTTTGCGACGCGGTCGTGTAGCCGCTCTCGGTTCCGGTCCCGTCATAAGGATTTTCGGCGTTGCCCTTCGCTGCCATGTTGTTCGCGAAGGTGAAGATGTTGAGGGTCCCGTAGAGCTTCGGCGTCGCGACGTCCCAGTTCAGTTGGGCGCTCAGCTTGGTCCCGAGACTCACCTGGCCGTCGAGGGTCGCCTTCGTGCGCGCATGGTGCTTGCCCATCGGCATCGCGCCGTTGCTCGAATGCGAGCGCCCATAGGCGGTAATGCCCGCCGCAGCATTGATCGATCCGGTCACCGTCAGGCTGATGGGGCCGGTGACCGAATAGGTCTTGCTGACGGATCCGAGCGTCTTCTCGAAGTTCTGTGTAGCCTCGGAGCAGGTGTCGCGCGTGTAACACGTGGTGCGGACGGGGCCGACCATCTTGCCGTCGATGAAGACATAGGCCGTGGCGTCCTCGTCGTACGTGCTCGAGCCTGGGAGGGCGTGCAGGGCGCTCGCAGAAGCATAGCTGTGGATGAGTTCGGTGTTCTTGCTGAAGAGCTTCGTCTTGACCCACAAGTCGTTGTACGAGGAGATGCCTAGCTTCGTCGCGAACAAGTCGACGACGCCGCCTCTCTGTTCGATCGTCGCGGAAACTTCGCCGGTGCCCACGGTGCGCACGTTCGACCCGACGATGTCTGCGCGCGCCTCGTTCGTCAGCGAAGCCGTCGCCGCCGAAAGAAGTGCCGTTGCCGCCAGTAGATATTTTGTTCTCATGATCTTTCCTCCATGTCCCCACGTTGAGGGCGAGAGGCGGAGAGCAACGAGCGTGCCGTCGAGCGACCCCACACGACTAGGCAGCAAAAATGCCGAAAAATTTCGATGTCGCGCTGACCGGACACTGTCGCGGCCGACGCGCGAACGTCCGGTCAGTCGCGGTACGCGTAACGGGCCCACGCCGCTTGCCTTGACCGTGACCCGCGAATCCACCAGATTCCCGCGTGTCTCCAGGTACTTGGAGGAGTGGCCGAGCGGTTTAAGGCACCGGTTTTGAAAACCGGCGTAGTCGAAAGGCTACCGTGGGTTCGAATCCCTCCTCCTCCGCAAAGAAATAGCAGGACCGATGCGGGAGGCGGGCACGA
>DASXWF010000413.1:0-3898 GCA_036503835.1 Polyangiaceae bacterium
GGTATCCACCCCGGCTCCCCTGCCGAGTGTGTCGCCGCCGAGCGTGGTGCCGCTGGCTTCGAGCGCATCTCCCCTCGCCTCGGCGCGATCCGCTCCGAAGCGTTCCGGCGCGAGGAGCAGCACGCCGGCGACCAAACCCGAGAAGCCGGGCGCGGGACCTGCGGCAACCTCCCGCGGGGCTCTACAACCCGCTCAGAAGGGCAACGTTTTCGATGAACGCTAGGTCAAATGCATTTCACGGGGTGCTCGTGGCACGCGCATGGCGCGCGGCGCTCGGGTTGGGCGCGCTCGTTTGCATCGCGTTGAGCTCCGCGCCAGCACGCGCCCAGTCCGCCGCCGACAGCGCGACGGCACAGGCCTTGTTCGATCGCGCGAAGCGCCTGATGGCGGACGGAAACTACGCCGATGCCTGCCCCGCGCTCGAAGAGAGCGAGCGCATCGAGTCGCGCAGCGGCACGCGCCTGAATCTCGCCGAGTGCTACGAGCGCACGGCGCGCTACGCCAGCGCCTGGAGCATGTTCCTGAATGCGGCCGCCCTCGCCAAGGGCAACAACCCGGACCGCGAAGCCGTCGCGCGCTCGCGGGCGGAGGCGCTCGTCCCGCGGCTCTCGCACTTGGTGATCACCGCGCCGTCGGCTTCGACGACCTCCGGGCTCGAGATCACGCGCGACGGCGTGCGGATCGGACAGGCGCAGCTCGGCCTGCGCCTTCCCGCGGACGGCGGAGAACACTCGATCGTCGCGAAAGCGCCGGGGCGCAGGTCCTGGGAGACCAAGGTGACGCTGCGGCCCTCCGGCGAGACGGCCAGCGTCGAGATCCCGGACCTCGAGACCGCCCCGGCGGACACGCCCGCCGCTGGCTCGCCTTCGAACGAGGCATCGACGCGTGAATCCACGCCGTCCGAAAGTGCCCCGAGCCGTTTCACGACGGGCGTGATCGTCGGCACGGCGGTGACCGGCGCGTTCGCGATCGGCAGCGTGGTCACGGGCATCCTCTACGGCAGCAATAATCACGATTACCAGCTCGCGAACGAACAACTCGCACCGAACCGCGAGGATCTCCACTCGGAGGTTCGGACGCTCGGAGTCGTGAACCTCGCTCTGATCGGCTGCACTGCCGTCGCCGCGGGAGTGACCGCGTATCTCCTGGTGCGGGGGCCTTCGCAGGACTCGTCGTCGAGCGCGCGCGTCGAGCTGCGCGGCGCGGTCATGCCCGGTCTCGCCGTGGTGAGCGTTCGGGGTACCCTTTGATTCCCAGCACGAACCCGAAGACGACCCGAAGCGTCCCGTTCCGGCGCCTGCGCGCGCTGATCGCGCTGGCGCTCCCCGGTTGCCTGCTGGTGGATCCGCCCGAAGACGTGCTTCCCGACGAAGCCGGCGGTTCCGGGAACTCCGCGGGCCTCGCTGGAAACGCCGGCAACGCGCCGGCCGGCGGCAAGGGCGGCGGGAGTGGTGGTACCGGCGGCGGAGCCGGCTCCGGCGGCACGAGCGGCATCACTGGTGGCACCACTGGCGGTGGCGGAGTCGCCGGCAAAGGTGCCGCGGGGAACGGCGGCACGGGGGGAAGCTCGGGCAGGTCCAGCACGGCGGGTGGCGCGAGCGGGACCGCCGGCACGAGCGGAGCCGCGACCAGCGGGGCTTCCGCGGGCGGAAGTTCCGGAAACGCCAGCGCCGGAGCGGGCGCAACCAGCGCCGGCAACGGCGGGAGCGCCGGGACGGGGCCAGCCGCCAACTGCGGCAACGGAGTCGTCGAGGCCGGCGAAGGCTGCGACGACGACGGCACGTCGCCGGGGGACGGCTGTAGTCCCACGTGCCAGCTCGAGAGCGGCTGGAACTGCACGACCGACTCGACGTCGATCTGCACCGCGACGCACCCGTCTTGCGCCGGCATGACCGGGAACGAATGCCAGGGCGAAGACTGCTGCGGAGACTTGTTGGTGCGCGGAGGTACGTTCCGTCAGGGAGACGCGACGGAAGGAACCTTCGAGTCCAGCGTGGCCGAGTTCCGGCTCGACAAGTACGAGGTAACGGTCGAGCGCTTCCGGGCGTTCTGGGACGCGTACGACGGCTGGGTGCAGAATAACCCCAGCGCGGGAGCCGGCGCGAACCCCAGCATCGGGGGTAGCGGCTGGAACACGGACTGGGATCTGGCTCCGACGGCGTCCGAGCTCGTCTCCGAGCTGGACTGCGGCACGGTGTTCCGAACGTGGGTCGGCAGCGCCGGGAACGACACGCTGCCGATGAATTGCATCAACTGGTTTACCGCCTTCGCGTTCTGCATCTGGGACGGCGGGCGGCTGCCGACGGAAGCGGAGTGGGAATTCGCGGCGCGCTGGGGGGGATATCAGTACCTCTATCCGTGGGGCGACGAGCCCGCCCTCACCAACCAACAGGACTCGACGGCGGAGTACGCCGTCTACAACTGTCTCGGAGACGGCTCGGCGCCCGCGTCTTGCGATGTGACCGACATCCTGCCGGTCGGCTCGAGACCGGCGGGAGGCAACCGCTACGGCAACCAGGACATGATCGGCTCGCTGTTCGAGTGGACACTCGACATCTACGCGACCTATCCCACCACGCCCCGCATGAACTACGCCCGCGTCGACGCGAGCGATGCATCGAGCCCGCACACGGTGCGCGGCGGCTCCTGGAACGAAGACGCCGCCCACCAGACCACCGTGTTCCGCACCCAGTACGAGCCGAGCGTCTCCATCTCGTACGTCGGCTTTCGTTGTGCCAGAAGCAACTGACACGTGCGCGCGCGCGTTCGCGCGTCGAGCGCCCCGCACGCGCCGGAAGCGAAGGCGCTCCCTTCAGGCGTCGAGCTTTTGCGCCTTTCGGAGCTGCAGAGCCCGGTCGGTCACGCCGAGCAGGCTCGCTGCCCTTTGCAAGCTTCCGCTCGCGTCCTCGAGCGCGATCTTCACCGCGAGCTCGCGCGAGATGCGGCCGATCTCCTTCAGCCCGAGCCGAGCGGCCACCGCCTTGCGAATCACCGGTTCGAAGTCGAGCTCGAACCCCGACTCCGAGCTGCCCCATTCTTCCGCAGGTAGCGCCGAATACCCGAGCGTCCCCGGCCCCACCGCGCGATGGTAGGCGCGACCGACGAGCTGCTTGAGCTCGCGCACGTTGCCGGGAAACTCGCGGCGCAAGAGGTGTTCTTCGACCAGCGGGTCGAACTCCGTGATACGTCCGCCGGAGAGTTGCGCGAGAAAGAAGCGCGCGAGCGGGAGGACGTCGCTTCGCCGTTCCCGCAACGCGGGCAGGCGCACGATCGACGCCGCCAGCCGATGATAGAGGTCGGCGCGGAAGCGTCCGGCGCGGACCTCGACCTCCAGGTCGCGGTGTGTCGCGCAGATCAGGCGGAAGCTCGAGCTGCGCCAGTTGTCGGCTCCGACGCGGCGGTAAGAGCGTTCCTGGATTACGCGCAGGAGCTGAGCCTGCAAGCCGAGCGGAAGCTCGCCGATCTCGTCGAGGAACAAGGTACCGCCCTCGGCCTGTGCGATCACGCCGTCGCGAGCCGTGAGCGCGCCCGTGAATGCGCCGCGCTCATGGCCGAAGAGCTCGCTGCCCGAGAGCTCCGCCACGAGCGTGGTGCAGTCGAGAACCACGAGGCCCGCCTTGTGCGGGCGCGGGTCGAGCCCGTGCAAGAGGCTCGCGAGCAGCTCCTTGCCCGTGCCCGTCTCGCCCGTCAGCATGACCGACGCGTCGCTCTGCGACAGTTCCACGACCTGCCGCACGGTGTCGCGCCAGCGGCGGCTCTCGCCCGCGACGTTCTTCTGCACCATCGGTGAGGCCATCAACGCGTCCATCTGCGCCTTGCGTTCGAGGATGGCGCGCGCGCGCTCGGCCCACCCGGCAACGTCCGCGCGCAAGACATCGAGCGCGCCCGCGCGCAGCAG
>DASXWF010000414.1:0-6794 GCA_036503835.1 Polyangiaceae bacterium
ACCCTTGCCTCCGCGCGACACCTTTCCGGCGTTTCCCCCGCTCGTGGCTCGACCGCCGCTCGGGACTCCGCCTTCGCCGGAGTCGCCGTCGTACGAGCGCTCCGCGTCCGAAGCCGAGCAGGCTGCCACTGCCAGCGACCCCGCCGAGAACAGGACCCAACCAAGCAACAGTCGCATCGAACTTCGTCTCGACGCGCAAGAAGCATCGAGGCCTCTCGCGCCAAGCTATTCGTGAACGATACCAGTCCTCGGCCGATCGGCAACTTCGACGAGCGCGCCGAACCGACAGCCTGCTCGGAATTCACCCCTCGTTTCGGGAAAATAGGCGATCCCGAGCACGCTGCAGCCCCGCGGCTCTCCACTCGCCGGCGACTACTTGCGGCCGCGCCGGCCGCCACCACGGTCGCGATTGCGCCCGCCGCCGTCCTTGCGACGCGGACCCTGATCGCGACGCCAGCGATCGTCACGACCCGCGCCGCGATTCGGCCCGGGCGCACGTTGATTTCGGCCCTTTCGCTCGGGTTTGCCCGAGGGCGGAGCGCCTTCCGCCCGGCGGGCCAGCGCCTCCGGCACGACGCGGCGCGCGTACACGCTGCGCCGCAGGATGGCCACGTCCTCGATGATCACGAGCATGCGATCGCCGAGCGAGATCGTGTCGCCCGAGCGCGAGCCGACGACGCTGATCTCGTCCTCGCCGATCTCGTAACGGTCCGGACCGAGCGCTTCGAAGCGCACCAGCACGTCGACGTACGGCGCGTCGAGCGAGAAGTACACCCCGCTCCCGACGAGCGCGTTCACCGTGCCCTCGAGCGCGTCGCCGATGCGATCGCGCATGAGCAGCGTGCGGTAGAGGTCGACCACCTCGCGCTCGATGTCCATCGCGGCGCGCTCGCGCGTGCTCGCGCGCAGGGCGCTCGCGGCGAGCGACTCGCGACCGGCCGCGCTCGTGTCGGGCTTGCCGCCGCGGAGCAGGTTCTTCACCGCGCGATGAATCTCGACGTCCGGATAGCGGCGAATCGGCGAGGTGAAATGCACGTACGCCTCCGACGCCAGCCCGAAATGCCCGATATTTCCGGTGTCGTACACGGCCTGCTTGAGCGAGCGCAGCAGCAGCATCTCGAGCACGTTCTTGCGCGGGTGCTTCTGGATCTTGGCGAGCCAGCGCGCGACGCCGCGCGGCTCGGAGAGCGCGTCGAGGTCGATGTCCACGCCGAGCTTGCGGGCGACCAGGCCCAGGCGCTCGAGCTTCTTCTCGTCGGGCTTGGCGTGCACGCGGTACACGGCCGGGCTCTTCTTCTGTCCGAGGTAGCGCGCCACCACCTCGTTCGCGAGCAACATCAGCTCCTCGATCATCGAGTAGGCGCGCTTGACGCCGGGATCCTGGGCGCGCCGCACCACGTCGATCGGAGCGCCCGTCTTCGGGTCGAGCACGACGCGCGCCTCCGGCAAGTCGAGATCGAGCGCCCCGCGGTTCATGCGCCGGCGGCGCAGCTTGCGCGCGAGCTCGTCGAGCACGCGCAGATCCTTCTTCATGGCCTCGGCCTGCTTGCTCGCCGGGCCCTGCTCGGTGAAACCGAGCGTGCGCGCGACACCGCCGTAGGTGAGCATGGCCTGCGAGCGCATCACGCCCTCCACGATCTCGAAGCGCTCGACGGTCCCGTCGTTGTCGAGGTCGACGATCACGCACAGGGTCAGCCGGTCCTGCTCCGGCAGGAGCGAGCACAGGTCGGCCGCGAGCGCGGCCGGCAGCATCGGAATCGCGCGATCCGGCAGGTAAATCGTGCAGCCGCGCATCAGCGCTTCCTCGTCGAGGGCGCTGCCGGACTGCACCGATTCGCTCACGTCCGCGATCGCGATCCAGGCGCGGTAGCCGTCGCCGTTCTTCTCGACCCAGACCGCGTCGTCGTGATCGCGCGCGTCCTCGGGGTCGATCGTGGGCAGCGGCACGTCGCGCAAATCGCGGCGCCCGGGCGGCACCGCGCGCAGCCGCGACGCCATCGCCTCCGCCTCGCGCACCGCGGCTTCCGGGTGCTCCTCGCGCACCTGCTCGCGCACCAGGATCTTCTTGACCTCGACGTTCGGATCGCCGGGCGCGCCGAGCACGGCGACGAGCTCGCCCTCCGGATTCTCGTTCGCGAACTCCGGGAAGCGCGTGATCACGACGACCGCCGCCGAGCCGTCGGTCGCGGACTTCGGCACCTGGTCGAGCACGATCGGACCCCGCACGCGCGAATCGTCCGGCTCGAGCCACGCGCTCCGCCCGCGCTTGCGCAGCACGCCGGCCAGGCGCGGATTGCGGCGCTGCACGATGCCGTCGATGCGCCCCTCGTGACCGCGAGCGGACACCTCCGTCACCCGCACCAGCACGCGATCGCCGTGGAGGGCGCCGCCGATCGTTTCCGGCGGCAGGTACACGTCGTCGTGCCCGGGCGCGCTCACGAAGCCGAAGCCGCGGGGGTTCAGCGAGAGCACCCCCTCCCAGCTCTCGGAAGCATTCTTGGCCTTCGGCCGGCGAGTCATGGCGGGGCTTTACCACTACTCGGACTGTCTTTCGCCGAGGATTTTTGGAGATCTCGCAGGCGGATTCGTACCGTACTAGACACGAAGGGTGCGCTTTTCCTGGTACGCGTTGCTGCGGGCGGCGGCGCTCGTAGCCCTGCTCGGCAGCTCCGCGCTGACCATCGATTACCTGAGTCCGATCCCGAGCTTCTGCGGGGTTCAGTCGGGTTGCGGGACCGTGCGGCAGAGCGACTGGGGCTACCTGGGAGACGCCGGTATTCCGCTGCCGGCGCTCGGGCTGGCGGCGTTTACGGCCCTGTTCACGCTCTCCCTCCTGCCGGGCGGCCGGCGGCGCCTCGCAGGGCCCGCCGCCATCCTCGCGGGCGTTCTGGGCGCTGGCTTGCTGGCCGTGCAAGCGTTCGTGATCCGAGCGTTTTGCTCGCTCTGCCTCGCGGTGGACGGAGCGGCGATCGTCGCGGGCGTCATCGGCGTGTTCATCCTGCGGGCGACCAAGGACGACCCGCGGCGCGGCGCTCCCGGGGTCTCGAGCGTTCCCCCGAACGCGGTGCCGGAGCCCCTGCACGACTGGGCTTGGGGCGGGCTCGCGGCCCTCGCGGTCATCGGTCCCCTGGTCTGGCCGACGCTGCGCCCCGCTCCCGACGTACCCCGCGAGATCGCCGCCCACTTCGTGCGCGGCAAGATCAACGTGGTCGAGTTCGTCGACTTTCAGTGCCCGTTCTGCCGGCTCCTGCACCCGGAGATCAAGAAGCTCGTCGCCGAGTACGGGGCGCGCGTGAACTTCGTGCGCCTCGACTTGCCGCTCGACATGCATCCGCAGGCGCGCGGCGCCGCGCGCGCGCACCTCTGCGCCGTCGCGCACCAGCGGGGCGACGCGATGGCCGACGTGCTGTTCGAAGCCGAGGATCTCACGGAGCCGGGCCTGGTCGCCGCCGCGCGAAAGGTCGGGCTCGATCCCGGCGAGTTTCAGCGCTGCCTCGCCGCCCCGGAAACGGAGAAGCGCCTGCAGAAGACGGAGCGCATCCTGCGCGACACCGGGCTCTTGCAGGGACTGCCGACCACGTTCGTCGGCGCGCAGATGCTGGTCGGCGCGCAGGAAGAGGTGACGCTGCGGGACGCCTTCGAGAAGGCCGCGGACGGCAGCGAGGGCGGCGTTCCGGGGCCGCTCTACTTCGCCGTGTTCGCGATCGGGGCCGCGCTCGTGGTGTGGTTCGGACGAAGCTCGCGCGCGCCCGCCAGGCCGCAAAGCTGAAAATCGCCCCGTGGCTCAAGCCTCCCGGCTCGCCGCCCGCCGGAATGCAGCGGTCGAAACCGGGTGGTACACTTCACCATGAGTCCCAACGAAACACCGGTCCTCGCGCCGGTCCCCTTCGAAGTCTTCCAGGCGCTGCCGAAGACGGACCTGCACGTTCACCTCGACGGTTCCCTCCGGCTCGAAACCATCCTCGACATCGCTCGCCAGGACGGCATCGAGCTGCCGGCGAAGGACGCGGCGGGCCTGCGCGCCGCCATCGGCTGCGGCAACCACTTCGGCTCGCTCGTCGAATACCTGCGCGGCTTCGACATCACGCTGCGGGTGATGCAAACGGCCGAGTCGCTCGAGCGCATCGCCTTCGAGCTCGCCGAGGACGCGCACCGCGAAAACGTCCGCTACATGGAGGTGCGCTACGCCCCGATGCTGCACACGCGCCGCGGCCTGAAGCTCACGCGCGTCGTCGAGGCCGTGCTCGACGGCCTGCGCCGCGCGCGCGAAACCTACGGCATCAAGGCGAACGTGATCGTGTGCGGCATCCGCAACATTTCGCCGGAGTCGTCGTACCAGATGGCCGAGCTCGCCGTCGCGTACAAGGGCGGCGGCGTGGTCGGCTTCGACCTCGCGGGCGCCGAGGCGGATTTTCCGGCCAAGCACCACCGCCAGGCCTTCCAGCTCGTGCGCGACAACAACATCAACTGCACGATCCACGCGGGCGAAGCCTACGGCCCGGAGTCGATCGCCCAGGCCATTCACGTGTGCGGCGCGCATCGCATCGGGCACGGCTGCCGGCTGCGCGAGCACGGCGATCTGCTGCACTACCTGAACGATCACCGGATTCCGCTCGAGTGCTGCCCCTCGAGCAACGTGCAGACCGGCGCGGTCAAGGACCTCGCCACGCACCCGCTCAAGCTCTACTTCGACCTGGGCCTGCGCGTGACCATCAACACCGACAACCGGCTGATCACGGATACCAGCGTCTCGCTCGAGCTCTCCAAGGTTCACACCGAGCTTCGCGTACCGTTCGCGGACATCAAGGCGATGATCCTCGCCGGCTTCAAGTCGAGCTTCCAGCCGTTCCACGAGAAGCAGGCGATGCTGCGGCGCGTGGCGAGCGAGCTCGATCGCTACGACGACTCGGGCGTGCTGCTCGGCAACGCCGCGCCGCTGCCCGTCGAGCGCGGCAGCGGGCGACCGCGCGCGAGCGCCGAGCTCCGGCCGGACGCCGAGTGACCGGCGCTCCTCAGGGTTTCGCGGGCGACTTCGCGTCGAGCGGCCCCGGGCACTCCGACCGCAGGCGGCAGGAGCCGCACTCCTTGCCCGACCAGATGCGATCGAAGCGCAGCTGCGCGGCGTCGATCAGGACGTCGTCCTCGGTCGCGATCCCGAGCTCGAAATTCCGCTTGCCCTCGCCGCGCGCCCCGAGACCCGCGCCGGTGAAGTTCGCGCTGCCGAGGTAGAGCGTCGCGCCGTCCACGACGATCATCTTCAAGTGCACGCGCGGACAATGGCGGAGCTCGAAGCGCGGCGGCTTCAGCCCGCGCCGCCGCGCGAGCGAGGCGCGGAACGGCCGCGACGGAAGCCCGCCGTGCAGGACGCGGATCTCGACGCCGCGCGCCGCGAGGTCTTCGAAGCATTCCGTCGCCGACATGAAGCGCCCGGCTGCCCGCGCGCGCGTCCCGATCGGCGCCTCGACGTGGACGTCTTTCAGGTTGGCGGTCGCGATCCAGAGCGAGACGCGCGCGTTGCGCAGCGCCGGCAGCACGACGGCGTCGTAGTGGCGCGAGTCGGCCACGAGCTCGAGCGCAGCCTGGCGATAGCCCCCGGCGAGCGGGAGCGCTCGGACGCGCTTCTTGAGCGGGAGAGGGGGGATGGACCCCACGCTGCAAGGATACGGATCGCTCGGCCCGAGGCCAAGTTGCGGAGGACCGTGGTCGGGCTCGGTGCTTGCGATCGACGGGGCGGTCGTGGCTATCCTCCGCGCGATGCGTCCGGCTGGAGCGGGAACGGGCGTGAGCCTCGTCAGGCTGCTCGCCACCCTCGCGGGAGCGCTGTGGTCGAGCGCAGCCTGGGCACAGCCGGCGAGCGACCCGACCGACAAGATTCGACTCGAGTACGTGGCGCCGCCGGGTTGTCCGGACACGAACCATTTCCTCGAGGCCGTACGCTCGAGGGCCGGCACGGAGTGGGAAGCGCTCCCGGACGAGCTCGCGCGCCCGATCGACGTGGCTGTCGCGGAGGAAGGCGATCGCTACGTCGCCTCGATCCGCTTTTCGAGCAAGACGGGCGAGCGCCTCGTCCGCCAGGTCACGGGACGATCGTGTGACGATGTCGTGAACGGGATCGCGCTGGTCACGGCGCTCGCCATCCGGTCGCAGGTGAACGAGGCCCTGGAACAGAGCGAAGCCCCGGCGCCCGCTCCCGCGCCCGTACCGCCCAATCCGCCGAAAACGGCCGCGCCGGCGCGCGTGGCGGCCGCGCCCGCGGAGCGCGTGCCGGTGGGGGTGCGCACCGGTGCGAGCGCGATCGTGACGAGCGGCGTGGGACCGGAGCTCGCGTTCGGGGCCGGGCTGTTTGCGGTCGTGGAGGTGTCGCGCTTTCGACTCGGCTTCGCTGCACAGCTGAACGACAGCGGCGACGACGAGTTGGACGGCGTGCCCGTGCACTTTCGCCTGGTGTCGTTTCGGCTGGACGCGTGCCCGAGCTCGCTCGAGGCCGCGGCCTGGCTGACGTTCGAGCCGTGCGCCGCGTTCGAAGCCGGCTGGCTCGAGGGCGGGACCACGCGCGCGGCACCGCCCCGCGTGAGCAATCCGGAGACGGCCACGAGCTTCTGGGCGGCGCCGGGCGTCCTCGTGCGCGGGGTGGCTCGCTTCGCGCCGGGCTTCCTTCAAATCGAGGGCTTCGCGCGCGTGCCGCTCTTCCGGGAGCAGTTTTACGTGGAGACGGGGGGTCCGCGGGACGTGATCTACGAGGTGCCGTTCGTGAGCTTCGGCGCCGGCGCCGGGCTCGGATTGCGCTTCTGAGA
>DASXWF010000415.1:0-13541 GCA_036503835.1 Polyangiaceae bacterium
CAGCGCCCGCTGGGATCGAACCGGGTTTGGGTGTGTCGGCCGCTGGGAGCGTGACGGTGACGACGAGGAGTAGGTCGTCCGGGCCGGGCGCGACGTAGCGCTCGCACGAGACGACGTAGCTGGCGAGGGTCACGCGGAGCTCGCGCCGGAGGGCGCCGAGCTCGACGTATTCGGCGAAGGCGGAGCGAACGGTGAAGGGCGTGCGCCGGCCGCCGCCGTCCGGAAGCACGAGATCTACGTTGCTCGGCGGCGACTCGCCGCGACAGCCGGCGAGCGCAAGAGCAAGGGCGAGTCCGAGAATCAGCCGGCTCGTTGGGAGCGGGCAGCGGGAAGGGGTAGCGGCCATGCGACGGAGCGGTACTTCTGCGCGAGCGGGCGGAGTGCGGCGCGCGCCTGAGTGGCGTTCGGTCGCATCCGCGGATCGCGGCGCAAGCAAGAGGCAAGGAATTTTCCGAGGTCGGCAAGAATGGGATCGCGGCCGAGGCGGGCGACGCGCTCGGGCCAGCCGTCGTGCTGGACGTGCATGGTGAGGATCTGGACCTCACCCTCGCCGTAGAAGAGGGTTTCGGCGGCGAGGAGCTCGTAGGCGAGGCAGCCGAAGGCGTAGATGTCGGCGGGTTGGGGCAGGGGGTTGTGGTTCGGGTCGTGGACGCCCACGACTTCAGGGGCGCAGAATTCGAGGGTGCCGCAGCCCGGGCGCAGCTGGCGGCCGCTCAGGCCGAAGTCCACGAGCGCGGGCGTGGCGACGTCGCGCATGATGACGTTCGACGGCTTGAGGTCGAGGTGGCCGACGCCGGCCGCGTGCATGGCTTCGAGCCCCGACAAGATGCCGTCGAGGTGCGAAAAAGCGCTTTCCATGGTGAGGGAGCGGCTGCGGATCACGCGGTCGAGCGACAAGCCCGGGATCAGCTCCATCACGAGGATCGGCTTGGGGCGCGCGGCGAGATCGAACGTGACGAACTTGGCGAGGTTCGGGTGGTGCGGCAGCGAGAGCAGCGCGCCCGCTTCCTCGCGAAAGAGCTGGAAGAATTCCTGCTCGGACAGGCTGCGCGCCGTGGTCGGGTCGTAGTCGGGGACCTTCAGCGCGAAGCCTTCGGCGTTCTGGTTCGCGCGCTCCTCCAGGCGCCGCGCCACGAACACGGAGGAGGCGCCGCCGCTGCCGAGCGCGCGCACGACGTAGAACGCGCCGATGGTGCGGCTCGGCAACAGCCAATCCGGCAGGTTCTCGCGCTTCTTCTCGAGCTTGACCGGGAAGATGTCGCTCGGTGCGGAGATGGGCAAGCGCCCGAGGCCGGAGAGGCTCTGTTTGATGGCCTGAACCAGCGGGTCCGGTAGATCCGCGGCGATCTCGCCGACGGCCATCGAGAGCTGGCTCGCGTTCGGCGGCACGCCCGAGCTCACGGCTCGCTCGATCAACGCCGCGAGCGGCGGTACCTCGGCTACGATCGCGATCTCGTCGGGATCGGGGCCGAGCAGGCGCCGGTTCGCGCTCAGGATCAGGCGGCGGAGCGCGGCGGCGAGCGCCGCGAGATCGTCGAGGACGTGCACGCCGGAACCCGCGGCGTCGATGAGCTCGGCCTGGGCGCGAGCTTGCGCGACGGCTTCCAGGCAGCGCCCGAGCTTGAGCAGGACGCGCCGCACGGCCTCGCCCCGGTACGTGGAGCCGGCGCCGGCGCCGTGGCTGAGCTCGACGACGCGTTCGGCCGAGAGGAGCGCGAGATCGGGGCCCACCTGGCTCTCCGGCTGGCCGTCGCCGCCGACGAAGCGCGCGTACGCGCCGAGCGCGGTCGAGACGTCCGGGTTCGTGGACGCTTCGGCCAGCGTGGCGAAGGCCTGCGGATCCTTCAGGTTGCTCATGAAGGTGAGCAAGAGATCGCTCGGCTCGCACACGCTTTCGCGCACCGCCGCGTCGCAGCAGCGCGCGAGCGTCGCACAGGCGATGCGCTGCACGAGCGGCCCGGGACCGCTCGCGACGCGCCGGAGCATGACCTGCACCGTGCGGTGAACGCGCGCGCGGACGCTCGAGTCTTCTTCGCTGCGCCCGGTCTCCACGTCGACCAGGTGGAGGAGCGCCTTCAAGTGGCGCTGCTCGGCGAGGCCCGCCGAGTTCGACATGGGGTGGGAGGCGGCGCCGGCTTCGGCGTCGACCAGCCAGCGGCTCAGCCGTTCGTGGAGCCGGTCGAGCTCGGGCACGCTTTGATCCATGTCGCCCGGGCGCCGCCCGAGCAGGAGCAACTGAGCGAGGCGGGGCCGCTCGAGCGCGCACGCGCCCACGTCGCTCAACGCGCCGAGCACGTACGGCTGAACCTGCTCGTCGCGCGCGTCGTGAGTCTCGATGAAGTCGAGGGCGTGGTGCAGGCGCGCGGCCGTCTTCTGCGCGAGGTCGTAGGCGGGGCGGGCCCCCGTGGTTTCGAACTCGAGCATGGTGCGGCGGACGGCGCCGACCAGATCGTCTTCGTCCTCCAGGGCGTCGCCGTCGAGGAGCCGCAGCGCCCGATCGGCGATGGTGCGGAGCACGGAGGTCGAGCCCTCGGCGCGCGAGGCCAGGGTCGCGCGCAGCTGCTGCGCGGATTTCCGGCCGAAGGTCGGGCTCGCCAGATCACCGAGCAGCGCGGCCACGGCCTCCGCCACGTCGGGACGGCGCGTGGCGGCGAGCAGCTCCAGGAGCTCCTCCGCCGCGTCGGGCTCGGCCTCGATCACGCGCGGCAGGCCGAGCACGAGCGTCGCGGCGATGCCCGGATCGCGCTTGCCGATCGGCCCTTCGACCACGCGCCGGCAAGCGCGCAGGGTCTGTTCGGGGTCGGACGGAATGGAGGCCACCAGCGACACCGCGGCCCGCCGCCACTCGGTCGGCGTCAGCGCTTCGTCGAGGTGCGCCTCGATCTCGCTTTGCAGCGCGGGGGCCACGGCGGACAGCAGCCCGCGCGCCGTCGCCGCGTGGCGCCAGACGAGCGGCTCGCGATCGGCCATCAGCTGCTCGTACGCATCGCGCAGGTCGCCTTGCAGCAGGTGCACCATCGGGTGCGGATCGCCCTGCGCGGCCCGGGTCACGGCTTCGCGCGACGCGTGCTCCACGAGCTTCGCGGCCAGCCGGCGCTCGTGCAGCGTGCCGGTGCGCGCCTGCATCAGCCATTTTTGCCGGAGCTCCCGCGAGCTCGTGATCGCGAGCGCCAGCGGGTCCGGATTCACGGCGGAGCCGATGGGCATGTCGAGCACGAGCCCGATGCGCGCGCGGACGGCCGCGGCGTCGAAGGTCCGGCCCGAGCCGAGGGCCATGCGCGCCGCGACCATCGCGAAGGTCCCCGCGGTGCCCTCGTACACGCGGGCAAAAACCCTGCGCCCGAGCTCGCGGCGAACCCGGCCGGCCGGCAGCGCGGCCGTGATCTCGTAGAGCGCGACGGCCGCGTGCCCGGCGCCCAGCCACGCGAGGTCGTCCACCAGGCCGGACTCCAGCGCTGTCTGAATGGAGCGCACCAGGACGTCCGCGTCGATGCCGTCGAGCGGGGGAGGTCCGAGCCCGCTTCCGCTCTGGCCGAGCGCCGCGATCGCTTGCCGCCAACTCGCGCGCCGTTCCCCCTCGTCGGACCGCTGCACCAGCGTGGCGAGGGCTTCGACGGGGTTCGGTCGGCGCATGCTGATGGATCTCGGGCCGCGAGGCTCGAACGCCCCAGCCTCGGCGTGGAGCCTAGCAGGTCTCACGCTTTTCCGCGCTAGCGGGAGTGCGAACTCTTCTTCTCTTCCGAACTGAGAACTGTCGTTCATGGCCGGAGCCGCTCGAGGCGACTTCCGTGGCTCTTTGGCGGCTCACCGCCAATCGGGAGCGCGCGCGGGCGTTGGCCCGGATCTTTCAACGGCACGCGGGCACAAGGAGTTGACATCCGCATGCAAAAGTCTCCACGAATTCTCACGGCTCTTTCCTGGGTTGCTGCAACGGTCTTCGGCGGGTGCGCCTATCAGGCCGACGGCGTGAGCGAGTTTCGAGAAGCGATCCCGGCGCAGGGCAGCGTGAACGTCGATGGACCAGACTCGACCACATTCGGCGACATGGGCACCGCCTCGGGTTCGCGAGGCACGCTGGCGGGCAGCGCGGGCGGCGACCCTGCGTACTGGTACACGTTCACGCGCAACGTCCGTGACGGCGTGAACCTCGTGACGGGCGCAGTGCTGATCTCCGTCTGGTACGTCGTGCACGCCGAGCCGAGCGAGCTCGACGCGGATCACGCGGTGTGGGGTCCGTACGACGGCGACGCGCTCGACCCCGTGCGCTGGCGGCTCTCCGTGAACCGCGTGGGCGAGCATCATTTCGAGTACGTGCTCGAAGGTCAGGAGAAAGCAGGCGGTGCCGCCGCGCCGTACCTCCCGGTGCTGAGCGGCGACGGTTACAGCAGGCTCAGCGACCAACACGGGGACGGAGCTTTCGAGATCGACCTCGGCAACTGGCGCACGCTCGATCCCTCCCGGCACGCGGACGACTCGGGGCGCGTGCGGGTCGAGCATTACCTGCCGGAGGACATCGGTCGCCGCCACGACGCCCTGCCGCGCCGGATCACGGCGAGCCTTCTGCCCGAGGGTGAGGAATTTCTCGTCATCACCTCGACCGCGCACGAGGACCACACGGGCGATCTCACGGTCGAGGGCACCGTGAACATCGAGGGCAGCAGCGCGGCGGAGCTCGAGGACGTGGCCGTCACGAGCCGCTGGCGTGCGACGGGCGCCGGCCGGGCCGACATCGGGCTGTCGGGCGGCGACGTGCTCGATTCGGGCGCGGAGTCGGTGACGGCCGTCGAATGCTGGGGCACCGACTTCTCCCGCGTGGACTACTCGGACTCCGTGGGTCACGAGCCGACGGAAGGCAACGAAAGCGACTGCGCGTATTGAAGTGAGACACCGGCCGCTAGTCGAAACTTCAGGAGCAAAAACGCATCGTCTCGGGGCAATAGGCCCCAGCTGGAAAGATGGCCCCCGAACCCTTGCCGCGGGCCGAATCCGGTTGTACGTCGTTGGTTGGTGGATCCTTACTCTTGGCGACGTGGTTCGATGCTGGCGGTCCTCGCCGTCAGTGCTGGTCTGACGCTCGCGACGCCGGTGCGGGCGGAATCGAGCGAAGCCGATCGCACGACGGCGCGCGCGCTCGCAGCCGAAGGCTACGAAGCCCTCGAGCGTCACGATTACAAGGTCGCGGAAGATCGTTTCCGCCGCGCGGACGCCCTCGTCCACGCGCCGACCATCGTGGTCGATCGCGCCCGAGCGCTGGTGGGGCTCGGCCGCCTGGTGGAAGCCTTCGAGGCGTACCAGCTCGTGCTGCGTGAAGGTGTGCCGGCCAACGCGCCCGCTTCCTGGAAGCAGGCCGCGGTCGAGGCCGGCAAGGAAGTCGGCGCGGTCGAGCGGCGGCTGGCCTGGCTGATCTTGCGCGTGGAAGGGCCGAGCGATCCGCGCGTGACCATCGACGGCGTCGCACTGCCGAACGCATCCCTCGGCGCGCGCCGCGCGATCGATCCGGGCCGGCACACCATCCGCGTCACCGCGGACGGCTACGTCTCGTCCGGCCGCGCCGTCACGCTCAGTGAAGCGCAGGAGCAGGAAATCTCGATCAAGCTCGAGGCTCCCCCGGAGGTGCAGCTCGAGGAAACGCCCGTCCCGAAGCAAGAGGCGGCTCCCGCGGAGGGCAAGCGCTCCCAGGCGCCCATGTGGCTGGCCTTCGGCGTCGGCGCCGCCGGAATCGCGGTCGGAACCGTGACCGGCATCATCGCCCTCAACAAGAACTCCGATCTCGCCGGCAAGTGCCCGGACCGCGAGTGCAGCGAAGAGTACGACGCCGAGGTGAGCTCGTACTACGCGTTCGGCACCACTTCGGGCATCGCCTTCGGCGTGGGGGTCGCCGGCGTCGCGACGGGCATCGTCCTCTTGGTCACGGGCAACAAGTCCGAAAAGCCGAAGCCCGCGGCCGCCGAGGTCGTTCCGCGCGTCGGTTGGGGGAGCGTCGGGCTCGAGGGAAGGTTCTGATCCGTGCGTTCCGCTTCGCGGATGGTGTGGGCGGGGCTGTGCCTCGTCTGTAGCTGGCTCGTCGCGTGCCAGGCCCTGCTCGGGGGCTACGAGATCGACGAGCAGGGGGATCAGACTCCTGCGGCGCAGTGCAGCGAGAACCAGTTTCGCTGCGTGGACGCGATGCTCTTCTGCGCGCGCGAGAGCGACGAAGGCGAAGAGCTGACGCTGCTCCAGCGCTGCAATTCCGCCGCGGAGTGCGATTCCACGGCCGGCCGCTGCACCGTCTGCGAGCTCGGCGAGTTTCGCTGCGACGGCGCGCGGGTCGAGCGCTGCAAGGCCGATCAGTCGGGCTTCGAGCTCGTCTGGACCTGCGAGAACGCCGGCGAATGCAACGTCGCTTCCGGAGAATGCCGCGCTTGCAATCCCGGGGAGACTCAGTGCGCGGGGGCCGAGCAACGGGATCTGCTCCAGTGCGGGAGCAATCACCTGTGGGGGCCGGCGGAACCGTGCGCGACGAAGGAGCTCTGCGCCGACAGTGTCGTGGCCGCTCAGGCGAACCCCTCACTGCCGGCGGCGTGCATCCCGCCCGGCTGCCCCGTTGCCGGCGCCTACCAGTGCGGAGCAAACCTGCTGGATCTCGAGCGCTGCCCGGCGGATCTGCGCGGCTGGATCAAGCAAGACGAGTGCAAGTCGCCCGAGCTCTGCCAGGCGACGATCGCGGATCCGGCGGGAGCGGACGCGAACGGCGGTCACTGCGTGCCGCCCGTGTGCGAGCCGGCGGGGGTGTACCGCTGCCTGCCCCAGGACACCGGCGACACGCGCCTGGAGTCGTGCAACGCGGAGCTGCTCGGCTGGGCGCTCGAGGACGTGTGCACGCCCCCGCAGACGTGCAGCACGAACGAGGGCATCTGCGCGGGCCCCTGCGTCCCCGGCGACTTCCAGTGCAACGCGGGGAACATCGAACGCTGCACGGAACGCCGGGTCTGGGATTTCTACCAGGCGTGCGTGACCTCGGTGCTCTGCCTGATCAGTCAGGACGAGAACGGCATGAACGTGGGGACGTGCATCGAGCCCGGCTGCACCGTGCCCAACACGTACGTCTGCGAGGGCGCAACGCTTCGTTACTGCCCTCCGGACCAGGTCGCCTGGCAAGACACGCCCTGTCCTTCCGATCCGCTCTGCAACGCCAACGACGGCCGCTGCGAGCCGATCGCCTGCAATCCAGGAGAGACGCGCTGCAACCCGCTCGCTCCCCTCGAGCACCAGATCTGCAAGCCCGACCTCTCGGGCTGGGATCCGGATGTGACGTGCGCGAGCACCCAGGCCTGCAACGCTGCGCAGGGGGAGCCGGCCTGCATCGACGTATGTCCCGAAGCGTCCCAGCGTTGCACGGGCGCCGAACGACAGGTGTGCACCGGGTCGACCGGGGAACCCGTCTGGACCACGATCGCCACGTGCGCGACGCAGACACTTTGCGAGTGCGGACTCCCGGGCGGGGAGGATTGCGAAGGCGGCATCTCGACCGTTGACGGTGTTTGCGGTCAGCCCGTGTGCAGCGTCGGCGGCACGCGCTGCAGGGACAGTGAGACCCAGGAAACCTGTGAGAGCGGGCGCAACGGCTGGGTACAGCGGGACTGCGACATCTCCTGCAAGACCCAGGGGATGAGCTCGTACTGCACCGAATGCGCCGTGGGCGACGTCGAGTGCACGACCGGCAACAACATGCGCCGCTGCGACATGAACACGCAGCGCTGGATGAACGCGCCCGCCTGCACGATCGCGTGCGTCGGCGCCTCGGGCCCGGACTACTGCGCGCAATGCCGCGACGGCGACGCCGAGTGCGTGACCGGCGGCCTCAGGACCTGCGACGGGAACACCTTGCTCTGGGGCGACCCGAGCTCCTGCTCCATCGCGTGCGTCACGGCTTCGGGGGCCGACTACTGCGCCCAGTGCTCGAGCGGGGACGCCGAGTGCGTGACGGGCGGCCTCAGGACCTGCAACGCCACGACCCGGCGCTGGAACGCCACGACGATGTCCTGCTCGCTCTCCTGCGTGGAGCCGGCGAGCGGGCCCGACTACTGCGCCGAGTGCGCCACGGGCGACGCGCGCTGCGTGAGCGCCGGGCTCGAGAGCTGCGATGCCGCGACCAAGCTCTGGGCGGATCCCGAGGCGTGCACGCTGTCCTGCTTCGACGCCTCGAGCGGACCGGACTACTGCGCCGACTGCACGCCCAATGCGGCCGAATGCGTCTCCTCGACCGAACGGCGGGTCTGCAACGCCCAGGCCCGCTGGACGACTCCCAGCGAGGTCTGCGACATCGGCTGCCTCGGGACGAGCCCCGACGCCTACTGCGCCGAGTGCGACGACGACCTGGATTGCACGGAAGGCGTGTGCGCTTCCGGCTTGTGCCAGAATCCCTGACGCATGCGCGTCGGAGCGTTCGCACGGCTCATCGGCCTCGGTTGTCTCGGCGCCGGCTGCCAGCTGATCGCCGGCGACTTCGAGGTCGTTCCGGCCCAGCCGCCGCTCGCAGAGCTACCGAGGGCGTGCTTGCCCGACTCGGGACGCTGCACGGGGGCGGTGCTCGAAGAGTGCGCGCCGGATCGGAAGACGTTCCAGGCCGTGGAAGAGTGCGCGAGCCCGAACGAGTGCGATCCGACAGCGCGCGCCTGCCATCCTTGCGTTCCCGGCGAATACGCGTGCAACGGTCAGCAGCTCTTGCTCTGTGACGCGGGCCTGCTGTGGCAGCCTCAGAGTGACTGCCTCACCGCCGAGCTCTGCTCGCTCACGCCCGATCGGCGGAGCGGACAGTGCGTCGTACCGATCTGCGATGTCGGCCAGCACGAGTGCCAAGGCGACCGCCTCCTGCGCTGCGCGCCGGGGCGCGACGAATGGGAGCTCCTCGAGGCGTGCGCGGACGCGGCGCATTGTGACGCGCAGCAGGCGAACACGGCGTTTCTAGCGGGAGAGAAAGTGCACTGCCAGCCGCTGTGCACGGGCGACGATTGCTACAAGGAGTGCACACCCGGAAGCATGCGCTGCGCTCCGAGCTCCATCCCCGAGGTCCAGCAGTGCTCGTCCGAAGGGCGCTGGATCCGTCGCGAGGTTTGCGTGAACCGCGCCCTCTGCGACGGCGTCAACGGACGCTGCTTGCCGCCGGCCTGCTTTGAACGCGAGGTCCAGTGCCGGGGGCAGAAGCGCGAAAGCTGCTCCGTCAACCGAGCGCAGTTCGACTCAGCCGGTGAGTGTGCAACGGGCGAAATCTGCGAGCCGGGTGGTTGCGTTCCGGGCCCGTGCATTGACGGCGCCTTCCGGTGCAGCGGCAGGATCCTCGAGCAATGCGCGTACGGAGCCTGGCAGCCACGCAACGTGTGCCGCACTCCCTTACTGTGCTTTTCCGACCAGAACGAGGGGCGTTGTCTCGAAGCGGCGTGCGAGCCCGGCGGTTACGAATGCGACGGACCCTGGATGAACGCGTGCTCCGAGGAAGGCGACGCATTGAGCATCCACAGCAACGACTGTAGCGACGGTGGCAAGGTCGCCAAGACCTGCTCCATCTATTCGAATCCGGATCCGGAGCGGGAACCTGCCTACTGCCGGGATCTCTAAATACCGTAATCGCGCTTCTGCGATTTCTTCGGCGGCTTCCGCTTGTTGCTGCTGCCCTTCGCGGAGGCGGTCGGCGCTTCGGCCCGCGAGGTCGTGAGCGCGGCCTTCGCGGCTTCGGCTTTTTGCCCGCCGGCCTTCGCGGTGTCGAGCTTCGCAGTGGCGAGCTTGGCGGCTCCCGCGTCGGCGGCGAGTGCTTGCTCGACAGCACCGACGAGCGACGTCGCCGAAGCGGAGGGAGCTGCCACCGCTACAGGTGCATCGACCGGCGTGTCCACCGCAGGCGCCGTCGGAATGACCTCGGGCCGGGGAGCGGGGCTAACGGGGCTGGGGAGGGGCTCGACGGCGGCGGCAACGACGGTCGTCGGGATCCCGGAGGGCGCTTCGTTCCCGCCCGTGACGAACACCGTGATCAGCACCCCGAGGGCGATGCCGCCGAGGACCCCCGCCGCCGCGAGTTGCCGGCGCGGAACGCCGCGCGCAATGCCGCGCCACCTTCCGGGCGACGTCGCGACCCCGGCCGCGCCGCGCAGGCGCGTCATGAGCGGGATCGACGAGATGCGCGTCCGGGAGAGCGGCGCGTCCGTCTCGGTGCGCGCTGCCAGCTCTCCGGGAGCGCCCGAGAGGATCGCGGGCACGAGCCGCGGGTCTACGGGCTCCGGAACGGGGATGTCGGCGAAGCTCTGCCGGTTGATGGGCAGGGTGGCGACGGCGATGTGCTTCTTGACCTCGAGCGCCTGGCCGAGCGCGTCGGCGAGCTCGCGCGCCGACTGGAAGCGCTCCTCGCGTTCGCGCGCCGCGGCGCGGATCCACCAGCGATCGAGCTCGGGAGGCAGGTCGGCATTGCGGTGGCTCGGGAGGGGGAGATCCTCGTAGAGGATCAGGCCCATGAGCTCGCCGAGCGCCTCGCTCTCGAAGGGGGGAGCGCCGGTCAGGCACTGGAAGGCGATCACGCCGAGCGACCACAGGTCGGAGCGGTGGTCGGTGTCCTTGCCGCGCGCCTGCTCGGGGCTCACGTAGAAGGGCGTGCCGAGGAAAGAGCCGGTTTTCGTGGCCTTGTCGCGGAGCGAATAGGCGTCGTGCTTGGCGATGCCGAAGTCGAGAACCTTGGCGACTTCGCCGTCGTCACCCGGCACCAGGAAGATGTTTTCGGGCTTCAGGTCACGGTGGACGATGCCGAGCGAGTGGGCGCGCGAGAGGGCGCGCGCGACGTGGGCGATGACCCTGTAGGTGCTCTCCGGGTCCAGGCGGCCGAGCCGATCGAGGCGCGTTCCGAGATCCTCGCCCTCGAGGAACTCCATCGAGATGTACGGGATGCCTTCCCACTCGCCGTGCTCGAAGACGTCGACCACGTGCGAGCCGCGGAGCTGAGCGGCGACCCTGGCTTCGCGCGCGAAGCGAACGCGCACCTCTTCGCTCCGGGCCTTGTCGTCGTCGATGAGCTTGAGCGCGCAGCTCGAGTCGAGCAGGAGGTCGTGAGCGAGCCAGACCGTGCCCATGCCGCCCACACCGAGCTGCCGTACCAACCGGTACCGCGCGGCGATGACGATTCCTGGAACACGCTGGATCACGACCACTTCCGCTCCTGGCGCCTACACGTGCGCCACGCTCGTCTCTGCCTGGGCGCCGCCCGAACGGGTGCGCTCGTGTACGACTCCCAGCGTCTCAGGCCTACCCCGGCGCACCTCCTCCGGGCAAGTAGCGAAATTTTGGAATATCCGAGTGAACGGGGAGGGGGATCGCGGGCTAACCAGGCTCGTTATGCTGAGAATGCCCTGAGGCATGGGCTTTTGCTTTGCACACAGTAGGCCACATCCAAAACGCCGAACTTCGGCCAATCGGCCGGCTGCGCAATCTTCAGCGTTTGACGGGGCGCGGCCCTAGGGAAAGAGTCAGCACGAATGAGCGCTCGACCCGATGACGGCGTCCTCCTGCTCGCGCACGGGACGGTCTCGAATCTCGAAGAAATCCCGCAGTTTCTCGACCGGATCCGGCATGGGCGTCCGGCCTCGCCGGAGCTCGTCGCCG
Source organism: Polyangiaceae bacterium (assembly GCA_036503835.1). Classification (GTDB taxonomy): domain Bacteria; phylum Myxococcota_A; class Polyangia; order Polyangiales; family Polyangiaceae; genus PMG-095. The sequence goes on from DASXWF010000415.1 coordinate 11,620, forward strand.
AGACCCGGCGACGCTACGCGCTCATCGGGCACTCGCCGCTTCTGGACGTGACGAACGAGCAGGCGCGCGCGCTCGAGGCGCGCCTCGGCATCCCCGTCTTCGTCGGGATGCGGCTTTGGGAGCCCAGCATCGCTGGGGCAATCGAGCGCGCATCACTGCGCGGAGTGAGGCGACTCTGCGTGCTGCCGGTCGCGCCCTACAGCGTTCACGTCTACTTCCGCGCCGCCCAACAAGCGGCCACTGGCATCCCCGCCGCGCCTGAGCTCGTCCCTGTCCCGCCCTACGGCACTCACCCAGCCCTCGTCCGCGCCCACGCGGACGCGATTCTGCCGTCACTCCAAAGGGCTCCCGCCGGCTCGCGCCTGATCCTGACGGCCCACAGCCTTCCGACGGCCGCCCTCCGCGCCGGCGACCCCTACCAGGAGCAGGTCACCGCGAGCGCCCGGGCGGTGAGTGAGCGAATCGCCCGCAACGCCGAGCTCGCCTTTCAGAGCCAGGGCGCGGACGGAGGAGACTGGCTCGGCCCGACGCTTCGTGCCGCGCTCGAAGCGGCACGGGCGGCGGGCAACCCGGGTGTGGTGGTCGCGCCCTTCGGCTTCCTGGCGGAGCACGTGGAAACCCTCTACGACCTGGATCACGAGGCGCGGGGCTGGGCAGAGGAGCTCGCCCTGCCGTTCGAGCGCGTACCGGCTCTCGGGACGGACGCCGGCCTCATCGACGCCTTCGAGAATCTGGCGCTCGCGGCGCTCGTCTGAGACTCTCGGAAGCCAGACATGGCACGGCCGAGCGTTCTCTTCGTTCCGCTCCGATCGCGACTGCTCGCGCTCGTGTACCTGTCGCTGCTGTTCGTCGGCTGCCCGTGCCTGCGCGGCCCCGTGAACGCGAGCCCGGCCCTGCGCTGGTGGCTGTTCTCGAACTTCGGCGCCGGACGCATGTGCCCGGAGATGCTGGGCCGTTCGGCTCCGCTCCGGCTCGCGCCGAATCCCAACGCGATCGGGCGGCTGTTTCCGGAGCAATGTCAGGCGACGGTCAACGACGCCGCCCAGACCGTCACCTTCACGTTCTCGGGCAGCGGTTACGCGTGGACGCCGGTCGCCGGCCGCGTCGGGTTCACCGTCGCCGCGAGCGTCGAGTACCGCATGGACTTCTACATGGCGGAGGACGCGGTCTACGTCTACGCGCGTCCCGCCCGCATCCCGACGGCGCCGACGTTCCAGGTGACGGCCGTCGAGAACAGCGTCGTCAACTGGGCGGCGACGGGACCCGCGGGCTACCTCGTGAACACCTTCGGCGGGCAGGTCGTATCCGGGCAGCTCGGGAGCGGGTTCACCGTCGTCCACGCCGACGACGGCGACTCGTTCGCTCTCGGCCAGCTTTCCCCGCCCGCCAAGCCCCCGCAGCCCTTCGACACCTCGGACGAGCGCTACGCGATCGTCAACGAGACCGCCGAGATCCACAACGATCAGGTCGATCTGATCGGTCCGCTTTCCGTCGCGACCAGCGACCAGGCGCTGTTCGTGCGTCTGGCCGTGGCGGGACCGCCGCTCGACGTGATGCTGATCCAGCGGGGCACCGGCGACCTCTGGCGGCGCGGGCTGCAGACGGGCGTGCCGCTCGGTCCACCGCCGCAGCCGGCGCTCGTGAGCTTCGCGCTCCAGCCCGGCGGCGAGCAGCGGCAGCGCTTTCCGCTCCCGCCCGGGCAGTACTACCTCGCCGTCGACAACAGCAACCGCGTGGGCACGGTCACGCCGCCGTGGAGCCCGTTCGGGGCCATGGGCGGAAACACGGCGGTCGTTTCGTACGCGGTCGAGCTCGGGGACGCGGACGACGAGTTCTGAGCGCGCGACGCCGCTCCTAGTCGAAGCGGATGAAGCTGTAGGCCGGCGTGGGCATGAGGCGCTCGCGGCCGTTGAGCCCGCAGA
>DASXWF010000416.1:0-2631 GCA_036503835.1 Polyangiaceae bacterium
GCCGGGCGCGCCGCTCGCGAGCTCGAGCCAGCTGCCGCGCAGGGATCCGAGGCAGAACTCCAGCGCCTCGCGCGCCTCCGGGCTCGGCCCTTCTTGCGTGAGCGGCTCGGGACCGCTCTTGAAGCGACCGACGTGCAAGAAATCCGCCTGCACCTTGAGCTTGTCGAAGAGCCCCTTCAGGTAGACGACCTGCGCCGCGATCCCGACCGTTTCCGCCTCGCCGGCCGCCGCCAGCCAACGCTTGCTGCACCCGCGCAAGACGAGGCCCGCCGTCGCGTTCGTGAGCCCTTCCGCGTGGCACACGACGGGAATGCCCTTCTTGACGTAGCGCGAAAGCAGGCCGGAAATCTCTTCGGCTTGCGCGAGCTCGAAGTTCTGGGCCCCGAGCCGCACCAGCACTCCGGCGGTCGTGTCCGCCTCGAGCCCGCGCTCGAGCGAACGCACGAGGCCCGTGTACGTGCGCGACGCCGGCGCTTGAAAGAGCCCGCCGGCGAGCGCCTCCGGAGCGCCGGTCGAGAGATCGATCTCGATCACGCGCTTTTCCCGCAAGCCGGGCTTCGCGGGCTCGGACGTGCTGCCCGAGAACGAACGCGGTCGCGGCGTACAGGCGACGGCGCCCGCGAGCAACGCGAGGCCCGCGGCGCGCGCCAGCGCGCGCATCACGGCGGTGTCACTCCCGGCAAGTCCGAAGTGTCGATCTCCGGCTTCGAGGGCGGCGTCGGGGTGTCCGAGGTCGGCGTGGGCGGCGCGCTGGACGGACTCGGGCGAGCCGCGGGAGCGGCCGGGCTCGGCTGAGCTCCGCTACCCTCGCCTTCCGCGATACGCGCGGCGGCGCGCTGCCCGTAGTCGGTCGACGGACCCGCGTGTTCGAGGACTCGCCGGTAGAGCGTCAGCGCGCCCTTGCGATCGCCGGACTGCCACTTCGTATCCGCGGAAGCCATCAGCGCGGGCAGGTAGCTCGGGTTCGCGGCGAGCACCTGATCGTAGAGGCGAGTCGCGGTCGCGGTGTCGCCCCGGCGCCGGGCCACGTCGGCGAGGCCGGCGAGGGCCTCCGTGTTGCCGGGCAGCTCGCTCGTGACGCTCTGGTAGAGCTCCTGTGCGCGCGAGAGGTTGCCGCTCGACAGGGCTTCGGATGCTTGACGCAACCTCGCGCGAAAGTCGCCTCCGGGCGGCTCGGGCACCGCCCCGCCGGTGACGGGCGCCACGGGTGCGCGCAGCGCCTCGCCGGTTCCGGCCGCAGCGGCCGCATCGCGTGCGGCGTCCACGCCCGCGTCGAGCGTCGAGCTGAAGCGCGAGACGAAACCTTTCAGCTCCTCGAGCAGGGGATGCGGCGGCTGGGTGCTCGCGATCTTGGACAGCTCGGTTTCCGCTTCCACGACGCGCCCGGCGCGCACGAGCGCGTAGACCAGCGCGCCGCGCGCGCGAGCCGCTTCGTGCTCCGAGACGGCCGCCGCGCGCAGGCGATCGACGACGGTGCTCCAGACGGGCGTCGCCTCCGCGAGATCGAGCGCCGCGAGCACGTAGGCGTTCTGCGGATCGGACGCGTGCGCGGCGATCGGCGCGATCCACTCGCGCGCCTTTCCCTCCTCGCCCGCGACGCGCAGCGAGTCCACGCGCGCGCGCACCACCGAGGGATCCTCCGGCGCGACCGCGAACGCCGCCTCGACGGCCGCGCGCGACTTACCCGCGAGCCGGCCGAGCTCGCGCTGCGTCTCCTGAACCAGCGCGGTCGTCGCGGGATCGAGCAACCTGAGCTTCAGCCAAGCGAGATCGGCCCGCAGCGTATCGAGCCGCGCGCGCGCCGCGAGCACGGAAGGCTCGCGATCGGCGAGCGCCTGGGCCTTGGTGATGAGCTCTTGAGCGCCGTCGTAGTCGGCACGATCGAGCATGCGATTGCCCTCGGACAAGAAGCGAGCGGCCCGCTCGTCGCGCGCGACGAGCTCCGGCTTCTTCGACGTCGAGAAGCGCGCGAGGTACTGGCGTCCCACCGTCACCGCGAGCAGACCTGCGACCGCCAGGAACACGACCCCCGCGATCCAGCGCGAGCGCGCGCGCCGCTCGGGCTCGGGCGCGTGCACGTCGGGAAGGTCGTCGTACGAAGGCAGGCGTTCCCGCGTCGAGATTGGCGGCGGCGCCGGCGGGGGCGCGCCGCGCGGCGACGAGGCCACGGGCGACGACGCCAGGGGCGACGAGGCCACCGGTAGGGTCGCATCGAGCCCCGAGCTCGCCCCGGAGACGCGGGTGTCGGCGCGCGCCGGAACGGTGGCCTGCGCCGGCTGCCTGCGGGGCCCCTGCACGGGCTGTGGCGGCGACGCTGCGGGCAGCGTGCTGTCGAAGTTCGGCGGCTCCGGGTTCGCCGCGGGCGCGGGCGCGCGCTCGATCCGCACCGTCGAGCCCGAGAAAGGAGCCGCAGGGCCCGTCGGTGGCGCTGGAGAGACGCGGGTGTCGGGCTCGGGCCCGCGCGTCTTCGGCTTCGGGGGCGGCTCCGCTTTCGGCGGAGCCTCGACGCCCTGGGACGGCGTCGCGCTGCGCGGAGGCTGCGGCTCGCGCAGCGTGTCCGCCGAAGCGCTCGGCGCTACGGACGGCGCCGCGCCGAGCACCATCGGCATCGCCGGCTGCGTCGCGAAACTC
>DASXWF010000417.1:0-2890 GCA_036503835.1 Polyangiaceae bacterium
CCGCAACGCGTGGACCTGGGGCGAGGCGCTCAACTTCATCGAGGAACACTGCAAGCAAGCGCTGAAGGACGACGACGCCGAGGAGAGGCGAGCGAAGGAGACGGAACGGTAGCCATCCTGCGCGGTAGGCGCGGCTCGACCCTCCCCTCCGAGTCGCGCCGACCGCTCAGGCTGACAACCGAAGGAACGAACATGGCGCAGTTCAGAGTTGGACAGATGGTGAAGGTGATTGCCGGACCAAGGGCTGGGCAGGTGTGCCAAGTCAAGTCCGGGCTCCACCGCGCGAATTGCAGCAGGGGTGCTCACCACATGCTCGGCGATTGCTTCTGCAAGTACGGGTCGCCCCTCGTCCACGACCTCACGATCCCATCCGGGGGCCACTCGATCGTTTGCACCGTGCCTTCCTGGCTCCGCCCCTACTACCCGCCCGCAAAGTGGGAAGCCGGCGACGAATGGATCCGCCGCCTCACGAAGCAAAGGGAGCTGGCGTGATCCACCGCATCCTCATCACCAAACTCGTCGAATCCGAACTCGCCATCGAGCTCGACGCCGACGACGCGCCCGAGGCTGAGCGGTTGGCGAGGGAGCGGGTGCCGGAGGATGGGAGGGAGTGGACGGTGGTGAATCAGGAGATGTGCGTGAAGGCGGAGGCGGTAGCATCGTGAGCTACGAGTCAATCCAGGCCCTCAACTGGAGCACGCTGAAACTACTCGAGACCAGTCCGCGGCTGCTTCAGTTTCGCCGGACAACACCTCGGCGCGACACAGAGTCGCTGCATATTGGACGCGCCATCCACGCTTGTCTTCTGGAACCAGAGGCGTGGGAGCACTACGTCGTGATGCCTGAATTCTCTGGCAAGGGCTCACGGGCGGCCAAGGCCGAATGGCTCGCGGATCGTCCCGGTTCTGAGATCATCTCGGCCGAGGATTACGCAATGGTCGAGCGTTGCGCGGAGTCGATCCGGAGCCATCGCGAGGCCATGAAACTGATCACGGGCGGGCGTCGAGAGGAGGTGCTCCGCTGGACGGACGCCGAGACCGGTATCGCCTGCAAGGCGCGCCTGGACATTGTTCGGCCGCGAGATCTCTGCGAGCTGAAGAGCACGCGCCACGGGACGCCGCGGGAGTTCCTGCGGGACGCGTCGCGACTTCTCTACCATGGCCAGGTGGCTTGGTACCACGACGGCGCAATCGCCGCTGGCGCCCTCCCGTCCAACGCCGACAACCCGAGCGTCGTTGCCGTACAGACGACGGAGCCTTACGACGTGATGGCCTTTCGCCTGAAGGACATGGATCTCTCGGCCGGTCGCGCGCTTTGGCAGTCGCTGATTCGGCGCTTCTCCGAGTGCTCGGCGGCGAACTACTGGCCAGGTGTTGCCCCAACGCTACTCGATTACGACGTGATGCCGTGGGCCTCTATGGGCGACGGCGAACAGTTCCAGGAGGATCAGTTCTGATGAGCGAAAAGTCACACACCATCGTCTTGCAGCCGGCGACCGAAATGCTGCCAGACCGCGTTTCCCCAGTGGTTTCTCAGGGGATGCGAATCCTCGAGAAAAGCCCTGACCCGGCCACCCTCCGCGAGTTACTCACGATTCAGCGGGAGTGGGAGCACGAGGAGGCACGGAAAGCGTTCGAGCAAGCAATGGTCCGACTAAAGGCGGCGCTCCCGAGCGTACTCGAGCGAGACAAGGTCGTCGATTTCCAGACGCAAAAGGGCCGCACGACATACCGACACACGTCGCTTGCGTCGGCGATGGAGACCGTGACCCCGCACCTTACCGAGCACGGGTTCTCACTCGCGTGGACGCCCGCAACGGCGCAGGGGCAAGTGTCGGTAACGTGCATTCTCACGCATGTCGGCGGGCACTCGAAGTCAACGACTATCAACGCGCCCGTGGACACGAGTGGGAACAAGAGCCCAGCCCAAGGCGTCGCGAGCACGATCACGCTGCTCCAGCGCTACACTGCCCTTGCGTTGCTCGGTATCGCCACGGCCGACATGGTGGATCCAGATCCGCCGCAGCCACAGCCGGGCGAGATCAACCCGGAGCGAGCGCTGAAGGCGGCCGGCTGGCTGAGGAAGCAAGGTGTCGACGTGTCTGAAGCCGAGGCGTACCTCGGCAAGTCCGTTGCCGACTGGACCAATGACGACATCGACGGCCTGAGGAATTGGGCCGAAGGCAAGAAGAAGGACTCACGATGACCACGAAGCCCACCAACGAACCCAAGCGCGTGATCGAACCCAAGCGCGAAATGGACGACGCCACCCGAATCGGCCGTCTCGTTCGCACCATCCAGCGCATCGAGAAAGAGCGCGACGCCGAGCTCGCGGACGCGCCGCAATCGATCCACGCGAGAGCAGCTAACCGTCTCGCCAAGGCCTACGAAGGCGTCCCGGCTCACATCGTCAACGCGGCGGTTGCGGCGGTCGATGCGATGAAGCCCAAGGCACCGTCCGAAGAGGCCGGGGCGCTTTTGAGCAAGTTGGCGGAGTGAGATGACCACCCGCACCCACCTCAGCGTCGACCGCCTCGGACTGATTCGCGACCTTCGCCGAGGAGTGTGGAAGGTGAGCGACATCACTTCCGGCTACACGAAGAAGCAGCTGATCGCGAAGCTCGAAGCGATGACCGATCGGCTGCTTCCGATGGGAAAGCCCTGCGAAGGGTGGACGCCTGAGAAAGGGTGCCCAGGCCACGAGGCTGGCGAGACGGAGCCGGAAGAGGCCTCCCCTGCGCACTTCGGGGAGGGGGCGGGGTGATGGCTGCCCAGCGCTTCCGTCGCAAGCCCGAATACGTCACGGCCGAAGAGTGGCGCCCAGGCGTCCGTCCCGACATCGTCTACACGGACCCGAAGAAGCTCGTCGGTCTGTGGTGGGCGCACATGGG
>DASXWF010000418.1:0-3123 GCA_036503835.1 Polyangiaceae bacterium
CGCGGCCGAGACGCTGGCCTCCGAACGCGAGGAGATCGACTTCTTCATGAACGACGGCTTTCCGCCGCTGGCGCTCCCCGTCTTGCAGCGGCTCGCGCCCGCGCTGCGGCCGGGCGCCGTGGTGCTGTGCGGGAACGCGGCGCTCTTTCCGGCGGACCACGAGGAATACGTGGAGTGGGTGCGGCGGCCCGAGAACGGGTTCTGTTCGCTGCGGCTGCCGCTGCGCTTCGCGGGGGAGGCTTCGGTCAAGCTCGGTCCGGAAGCAGCGCTACGGGACCGAGATCGTGGCGGAAGCGAGGTGCAGGCATTGGCCCCCGGTGACGTACTCGGTGAAGTTGTAGTTCATCTCGAGCCAGGTCACGTCGGTCAGCGTGGCGTCCAGGCGTCCTTCGAGCGGACTTGAGGTCTCGTCGATGACGAGGGTGCCGCGGACCGCCCAGAATTGGCGGCCGAGCGGGGTGCCGTTCGGCACGTTGACGGTGAGGCAACGCTCGCAGGTGTAGAAGCTGCGATCGACACCGGTGCCGAGCGTGAAGGTGCCGGTCTCGTCGTTGTAGAAGAAGCCGAGGCCGATCCTGTCGTCCGAGACGCTGCCGAGGTTGGGAGTCACGGCGGAGAAGTAGCCCGCGATGTCGACCTCGGGATCGGCGCGGAAGATCCAGGGCGTGCCGGGCTCGATCTCGAGGCAATCGTCCGGAATCTCCGGACCTTCGCCGGCCGCACCGCCTTCGCCGCTCGCGCCCGCGGCGCCACCCGCACCCGGAGCGCCGCCGGAGTTGTCGTCGAGACCCACGGCGATCTCGCTCGACTCGATGCGAATGCACTCGCCGCCGGGCACGGGGCTCGACTCGAAGGTCTCGGGGTCCCACGTGATCTCGACGAGCCTCACGTCGTCGAGAGCCGCGTCGAGCACGCCGTACTGCGGCAGGCTCTGCGATCGGACGTCGATCGTTCCGAGGTCCGCGAAGAACTTCTTCTCGACGACCCCGTTCTCGAAGATGGTGCCGAGGAGGCAATGGTTGCAAGTGGCGAGGTTGTCGTCGTCACCGACACCGAACGTGCTGCGGCCCGTTTCGCGCTCGTACAGGCTCAAGAGCAGGGTGCCCTCGCGCGTGCCGAGTCCGTCCGACCGCAGGTCAGCAAAATACTGACCGATCGCGCCGAAGGTCTCCTCGGTGGTCGCGTCCGTCCACCGCTCCGGGCTGGCGACCATGCAGAGGCGGCCGCCGCCGCCGCCCGAACCTGCGCCGCTCGTTCCTCCGACGCCACCCGTAGCGCCAGCCGTACCGCCACCCGCTGTACCTTCGCCCGCCGTACCGGCATCGCCGCCTGCCCCAGCGCCACCTTCGGGCTGGCCGCTCGCGCCACCCTCCGCTTGCGCTCCCGTCCCGCCCTGAGGTGCTCCAGCTCGTGCGCCGGCACCACCGGTCCCCGCCGGAGGCTCATCGCTCCCACCCTCGCCCGCGGCGGAACCCTTGCCGGCTCTTCCGGAGCTTCCGGCGGTCGTCCCCTTGCCGCCCTTTCCCGCGGCACCGCTCGTGCTGCCTCCCCGTCCGGCCTGGTTCGGCGGACTCGGTCCGTCGTCGGTGGCGCAGGCGCCGAAAAGGATCACGACGAAACCGAGGATGAATTTCGCGTTTCTCTCCCGAAGCATCGGCGGGCGTGACCATAGCAGCGGAGAAGAGACGGCGCAGGCGCCACGAGTTTGAGTATGATTTCCGGACGATGCTTCGGCGATCACGGTACTCGAGCGCGATCTTGCTGGTGAGTTCGCTGTGGCTGTCGGGCGGGGCGGCGCGGGCCGCCGAGCCGCGTGATGCCGCCGCCGCCGAGGTCCTGTTCGAGGCCGGGAAGAGCCTGCTCGAGCAGGGCGACTACGCGGCTGCGTGCCCGAAGTTCGAGGAGAGTTATCGGCTGGACCCGGCGACGGGCGCGCTCTTCGCGCTGGCGCTCTGCCACGAGCGGGCGGGCAAGATCGCAACCGCGTGGGTCGAGTACATGGAAGTCGCCGGGCGCGCGAACTCGGAGCGGAACGAGCAACGCGAGCAGCAGGCGCGCGAGCGAGCTCAGGCGCTTCAGGCGCGGCTCTCCTTCTTGACGATTCGCGTCGATCCGAAGGTCGCCGGCGTGCCGGGGCTCGCGGTTTCGCACGACGGGGTGACGCTCCGGCCGGCGGCGTTCGGCGCGGCGATTCCGGTCGATCCCGGACGGCACGTGGTGCGGGCGGAGGCGCCCGGCCGCGACCCGTGGGAGGCGGTCGTGGACGTGGGGGACACGCCGGAGCGCAAGACGCTCGATGTTCCGGACCTTCGCGCCGTGGCACCCGTGTGTCCGCCCGCAAAGCCGGTGCCGACACGCACGCCCGGAACGCTCGAGCTCACTCCGCTCCGCATCTCGGGGATCGCGCTCGGCGGCGCGGGGGTGGCGAGCCTCATCTTCGCAGGAGCCGCGTCGTGGCGTGCCCTCTCGAAGAAGGCGAGCTCCGAGGGCGAATGCGATACGACCTGCACGGAGGCGGGTCTGACGGATCGCTCGGCCGCGAACGAGGCGGCGACGTGGGCGACGGTGACGGCGATCAGCGGCGCGGCGTTGCTCGGCGCGGGGGCGCTGCTGTTCGTGCTCGGCAAGCCGCGAGAGAAGCGCGCCGGGGCGAGCGAGACGACGCTGCTGCTCGGGTACGGGACGGCGGAATTTCGTCAGCGATTTTGAGCGGAGGTCGCGGAGGGCTCGTCGTGCTTCCTACGGAACCTGCGCGAGCGGCGTCGGCATGAAGAGCGCGAAGAAGAGCGCCAGCGAGAACCAGCCGATGATTCTCCGCGCGCGGCTGAGCTCTCCCGGCTCGAACGGCGGATGATCGGGGCCCGAGAAGCGTGTGAGCAGGCCGAGCACGACGTACCAGACGAGCCAGAACGACGAGTTGCCGAAAGCGCTGAGCAAGTCTCGCTCCGCGCTCCCGAAGAACATGGGGCCGGCGAAGACGGCCATGTTGTAGAGGAACAGCGGCAGCAGCGCGCGCCGCATCCAGGGGGCCAGGCGGTTCTGGCGCTCGCCGAGCAACGCGTACGCGATGTGCCCGCCGTCGAGCTGGCCGAACGGGAGGAGGTTCAGCATCGTGATCAGGAG
>DASXWF010000419.1:0-16742 GCA_036503835.1 Polyangiaceae bacterium
CTGGTGAAGGGAGCAAACGGTGGCGGCAAAGACTACTCCGTGAAGAAGCTCGATCAGGCGATGCGGAAGCGGCCACTGATGGCCGACATCGTGAAAGAGCGAATGCGACTGGCTCCAGGCGAACGCACGATCGTCTACGCCTGCACTCGCGAGCACGGTCGGGATATCCTGGCGCGGTTCAAGCGGGCCCGGGTTCCGTGTGCCTACGTCGACGCGCTGACTCCGGCGACTGAGCGCGAGGCAATCCTGGGTGTCAAGGGGTCGTTTGCTCGTGGCGAGATCGAAGTCGTGGTCAACGTCGGCGTGCTCACGGAAGGTTTCGACTGCCCGCCAGTGTCCTGCATCATCGTTGCGCGACCAACCAAGAGCCTGACGCTGTGGCGGCAGATGTGCGGACGCGGGGCGCGCTTCGCAGAGGGCAAGCGCTACCTGGTGCTAGACCACGCGGGGAACATCTGGCGGCACGGGTTCCCTGACGACCATGTGGAGTGGTCGCTGGAAGGGCGAGCGAAGGGGTTGAGCGGAGAGGCTCCGTTCAAGCTGTGCGCGGAGTGCCATGCGGTGATTCCGGCGGCCGCGCGAGAGTGTCCGGAGTGCGGTGCTGCTCAGCCAGTTGCTGAGCGCGAACTAGCTGAGCAGCGAGCAGAGCTCGTGCGCATCCAGGCTCTGGAGAACCAGAAGCGCGAAGCTGAAAAGCGGGTGCGCAAAGTGGCGAAGGCTAAGGGCGTTGGCGACGACTGGGTTCGCAAGGTGATGGGAGCGATGTTCGGTGAAGCAGCGTAGGTGTGAACATTGCGGCAAACAGTTGGTGCGCAAGGTTCACGAACGACCTTACTCGTTCGAGAGACGTCGATGCTGTGACCATTGGTGCAGCGGGAAATGGGTGGCCGCCCGAGCTCACGCTTCCGCGATAGAGAGGCGGCGGCTTGATCCTGAGCGCAAATGCATACAATGCAGTAGCGGGATAGTCCGCAGGGCCGGGGAGAGAGTTCGCATGTTCTCTGAGCGGAAGTTTTGCTCGAGAGCATGCTATTTAGCAGCCAAAACGCTTAAACCCAAGATTCACTGCAAGGAATGCGGTGTCTGTATCAGCGGAAGCAATTGCCGGGCAACCGCTAATAGCAGGTGCAATTCTTGTTTCAAAGCGCGAGGACGAACGATTGCCAAGTGTCGATGTGGAAGAGATCGAAGCCCAGAGGCTGAACAGTGCTGGGAATGCTACGGTCGCAATCGGGCAGCTAAAGTAATTGAGTGTGCTGCCTGTGGGAAAGTCAGCTCGCGCGGCAGGTGGAAGTACTGTTCCCGCAAGTGTTACAACTCAGTGCGGGCGCCTGCGCCACGCTCATGTAAATTTTGCTCGGCGGCATTTGTGCCGAGATCCCCTAGGATCCGCTTCTGTTCCAAGTCGTGCTCAGCTGCGGTCCGGAAAACTTACGTCAGAATTTTCGACGTGCCGTTGACACTGCGCGAGCTGGCCCAGGTTTCCGGGTATCACGAGGCCACGGTGCGCGGGATTGGCGACGAAGGCGGCCTGCGAGAGTTGATGGCTAAGCGGAGGGTCTCGGTGCGAACTCGCGAATAGAAAACCCCAGGCCGCTTGCGCAACCCGGGGGCTTCTTGGCGGAGGTTCTGGAGAGCTCAAATGCTGGAAAACAAGGAGATGCGATGAAGAACGAAGATACCAGGCAGGCACGCAGAGCAAAGGCGACGACGTCAGCGTTGCGCCCGATTGATCTCGCAGCAGAGGCTCGCACCGGGATCAAATCCGCTCAAAAGTTCCTGTATCACCCGGAACTGCGGGCAGGGATGCAGCCGGTGGTGCGGATGCGCCTGGAGGAAGCAGAGACGCGCCTACTTGCTCTGCAGTCCAAATAGCGAAAGCCCGGTGTGACCCGGGCCTGCGCCTCCTGACCGAAGTACCAGGAGGTTTAGCAGATGGCTGACGGACAAACAAGTTCCCGAAAGACTCACCGCGCACCAAACCACTGGGCTGCGTACCAAGCTGAAGTGAGCTTGTACTACCAGAACGAGGAAGGCGTCGCGGCTCAGAACTACGACGGCACGATCTCACAGTCGACGGAGCCGAAGCCGCCCAGGTTCGCGCCTGGGGTGGACGCTTTCATGATGTTCACGGTGATCGACCGACTCAGAGCCGCGGACAAGCACATGCCGTGTCTGAAGCGGAGGGTTGCCATGGTCGACGGCAAGGTGGCTCGCGATGGAACGGGCGGCGTGTGTTCGGGCTCACTGCCTGCAACGCAGAGCGTGACCGGTGAGGCGCGCCCGAGCGCGAGTATGGTGCTGCGAGCCAGATACGGGGTGCTCAGCTGTAAGTACGATGACAGCGCACCCAACGGCGACGAGTTCCTGCGACTGGCCCAGGAGGCCTACGTCAAGGCCGCTCAGGAGGTCTCAAGGCGGGCCCCGAGGGTGACTGCCGCCGACAAGCTCAACGCGCGCTTCGACCGTGCCTTCGGCGAGGAGGACTGATGGCCAAGGGATTCGTTCGGCTCTCGGAAGCGGCGAAGATCGTCGGCATCAGTAGGCGTCAGGCTTACAGGGTGTTCAAGCCTTACGCACAGAAGATGGCACACCGGGGAAACTTTTTTCTGGTGCCCATTTCGGCGGTTCATCGTGAGCTATCAGGGCGGCTGGTCGAGGAGATCCCGTTGCACCCAGAACTGCAAGAATTCGGGGAAAGGCTCGCGGCAATGGAGGACAGAATCGAGAAACTCTGCCGCCAGATGGGCAGCCTCGCTAGGGCGCAAGCGGCCCAGAAAAGTGTGACGGCATGAGCATTGCTACGCGCGATCTATCAATTTGTGGGCCAATCCACCGGAAGCGCTCTCGCGTGACCAGGAACTTCGCCGAAGCCGTTCACCCGATGGGCGGCGTCTGGACCTGCGGCACTTGCGAAGTTCGCATCCAAGCCGGCCACCTCTGCCCCGACTGCGGAACCGTCCTCTGCGACGGATGCGTTGAGAGGCGCCACGACATCCCCGCCGGCGCCCGAACAGGCAAGCCGTGCCGGAACTCGCCAGCGCTCGAAGCCGAGCCGGCACCAGAAAACGAACCAGTCGCTGCGGCTTGACCGAGGGCGGCTGCACCTAACCACCACAAGAAAACAGCACCAGCTGTTCCCCACGTCGGACGCGACGGTAAAAACACGGAAAGGGGAAACGCAGATGCGCGGAAGTGCGACTCCGCTCGAGGTCAAGGAGGCCTTCCGAGCGAGCTACCTGTATTCGGGCAACGCGGCTCAGTCGGCCCGAGAACTCGACATCCCTGAGCGCACGGGGCAAGAGCTAGCTTCGGCCCTCGTAGACGATCCGGAATTCGCGGAGGCTCGCAGGAAACTACGCGCACGAGCTGTCGACGACTTGGTCGCTATGCGCATGCGGGTTGCCTCGAAGGCGCTCGAGCGGTTCGAGGGCGATGGCGACGTCGAGTCCTTCACGAAGGGCGACAATGTCACCGTCATCGACAAGCGCGCCGACTACGGCAAGCTGGTCCTGGATGCCGAGAAGAACGCGCACAACCTGGCCCGCTTCGACGCCGAACGCGAGGGTCAGATCCGCTCCCATGGCGAGGTGAGCATCAACATCACAGGTCCTGGTGGCGACTCGTCTTCAGGTTAACCTTCGCTTCAACGGCCCGCAGCTCAAGGCGTGGCAAGCGACAGGGAAGCGCCGCAGCGTCTTCAACGGCTGGGGCCGCGGTGTTGGCAAAAGCTGGTACACGCGCACCGCATGGTGGCTGCTCGTCGCTCAGTACGACGGCAGACTCCGAGCGGAGGCGCTGAAGCCGTTCAGGGGCGTTCGCATCACGGTGATGATGCCGACCCTGGTGCAGTTCAAGGACGTGCACCTCTCGGGCATCGAGAACGATCTCGGGCCTGACGGTGACTTCCATTGGCTTGGCGCCAAGATCGACCGGCAGCGCGGTCACATCAAGTTCCCTGGTGGCAGCTGGGTCAAGGCATTCCCGGCGAGCGCCTACAACGCGCGAACGGCGCGCGGCATGCGAACCGACGTCCTGTGTGTGGACGAGGTCGACGACATCGATGCCGAAGTCTACGACTCGGTGGCCATCCCTTGGATGAGCGAGCCGTGGTCGCTGGGCATGGAGCTCGCTGCAGGCACTCCGACAAGAGGCCGTCACGGGCTCTGGTTCCGGATGCTCCAAGCGGGCAAGCTGGCAGAGCGGTTCCGCGAGGGGCAGCTCACGCGGGACGAGGTGCTCGCGATGCCTTCGACGCAAGCGGCCGTTGAGGTCGTTCGTTCGCTGCCTGAGGAATCGCGACCGGCTGACCCCGAAGAGTTCGCGCTTCAACGGTTCCGCGACCAGTACGCGTTCCACGCGACTTACCGCGACGCTCCTGAGACCGTATCGGCCATCGCCGTCGCAAACGCTCGCATCCGAACGCCCGAGTCGACGTTCAAGCGTGAGTGGGAGGCCGATCCAGACGCTGGCGAAGGCCTCGTCTACGCCTTCAACGAAGACTTTCACGTCCGCGAAGCCCCGCCACTCTCATCGTTCTCCGAAATCCTCATCGGCATCGATCACGGCTGGGAAGACCCGGGCGTGTTCCTCCACTGCGGACTCTTCGGTCACGGCAACGACGCCGCACTGTGGGTGTTCGGCGAACAGTACGAGCCCGCCATCGCCAACAGCGTCTGGAACGAACGGGCACTGGCCTGGAAGGGTCGAGCGAGGCTGTTCCCTGACGGATCGCGCCCCGACCGCGTCAACGACTTCCAGTCGCTCGGCCTCGATGTGTGCAACGTCGACCGCGGCCCCGGCAGCATTCTCGCCGGCATCGCCCGCGTGGCTGACATGCTCCACATTCGTCAGATCGAGCAGATGGGGCCGGCGTTTCAGCCCATCATCGAGCGGCGCGCCCGGCTCTACGTCGACCCGCGCTGCGTCAACACCATCCGCGAGTTCGGCACGTACCGACGCTCCAAGAACCCAGACGGCACGTTCGACGAGCGGCCGGAAGACAAGAACAACCACGCCATGGACGCACTCAGGTACGTGTGTCTTGGCCGTTTTGGTCGCCTCCACAGCCACCGACATGAATCACAGCGATGAAGCTCAAGGGCCAGGAAGAGGCATACAAGGCGATTCAGGCGAACCTCTCGCCCCGCTACCGACGCCTTGAAGAGCTCGAACGCTGGTCGACTGGCGAGCAGTACCAGGGGCGACCTAGCTGGTGGGACGGTGGCCCCACTGAGGTGCCACGATGGGAGCGCGCGCCGTGCGTCGTGTACCCCGTCGTTCAGGTCGCCATCTCGAGCAACGTCGACTTGGTGTTCGGCAAGGGACGCTTCCCTTCGTTCACCTCGTGTTCTGGCGAAGATGCTGAGACCGAGGACGAGTCGGAAGAAGAGAGCGAGGGCGACACCGAGCTTGCCTCGGAGGCTGAGCCCGAAGCGGTACCAGGCGAGCTCACGGAAGACGAGAGCAATGCTCTGGACGCCTTCATCGCCGAGTACCACAAGGTTTGCGGCTTCCCGGCTCATGCTCGGGAGGCTTTCCATGCTGCCCAAGCGTCATGCACCGCAGTCGCCATCCACGGTCACCGAAACGGCAAGCCCTTCGCGGACCTGATTCCGTCGAAGTGGGGCACGGCAAAGTTCGGCCTCGACGGCGAGGTCACCGAGCTCGAAATCCGCTACCCCTACCTGGACGAGTTCAAGAACCAGGAAGGGCAGTGGGAGGTCAAGGCGAAGCTCTACCGCCGGCTCATCACCGAGTCGGATGACACGACCTTCTACCCTGCTGACGCCAGCGTCGACGGCACCGAGCCGGCGTGGAAGAAGGACCCGGCGAAGTCGATTCCTCACGGCCTCGGCTTCTGCCCGGTCGTCTGGTACCCGTTCATGCGGGGCTGCGCGCCAGTCAATCGCGTCGACGGCAAGGCCATCCACGAGCTACTCACGGACGAGATCCATCAGTTGGACTTGGCCCTCAGCACGAAGCAAGGCTGTGCGCTCCACAGCGAGCCACAAATCATCGAAATCGGCGTTCCTCCTGGGGCTGATCCGACCACGGAAATCGGGCGTACGGCCATCGTCATGTCCACGAAAGAGGCGATGCCTGAGAAGGCTGCATTGGAAGCCGGCCTCGTCAACGGTGCATACGTCGACGGTTCCGGCAGCAGCAAAGCCCGCAAGAAGGGCCCGGGGCGCATCTGGTCCTATCCGAACGAGAAGTCCAGCGTCACCTACCTGGCCTTCCCCGCCGGCCTGCTGAAAGAGCAGGAAGAGCACTGCAACGACCTGCTTTCGAAGATCGAACAGGCGATGGCAGTTGTTCTGCCCAAGCCGAGCGAGTTCAAGTTTGCTGGTGCTGTTTCTGGTCGCTCTCTCCAAGAGACCAAGTCTCGCCAGTACGATCGCTGCGACCAGTACCGCGACGACCTCGAGCGCCACTTCCTCACGCCGAGCATCAGTATGCAGCTCCGGATCGCCCAGAAGGCACGCGAGCAGCTGAAGGTTCGCGGCATCAAGAAAGCCCTTCCTGCCCTCGACAAGTTGGCCAGCGATGCCGTGGAACCCGCCTAGCATCACCGTGAAGTGGGGCCCGTACTCGAGCCCTGACCCAGCGGAGCAAAAGGCCGTCGTTGAGACCGTTCAGCTGGCTCTCGGGGCTGGCGGAACAGCGCCACTCATCACGCCGCGCATGGGCGTCGAAAAGCTGAACCAGGACGGCGTCTTCGACATCGACGATGTCGACAAGCTCCTCGACGAACTCGAGCAAGCCAAGATCGAGCAGGAAGAAAAGCAGGCGGAGCAAGCACAACGTGAGCTCGACGCCGCAATTACCCAGATCGACGCGAAAGCTCGAGCTGGAGGGTCTCCGCCGGATGCTCCAGGCAAACCTGCCGGACCGCCTGGTAATTCTGGGCGGCCCCCGAGCGGGCAAAACAACACTCGCAAAGGCTCTCGGTAAGGGGCGCACGCTCCACCTGAGCGACGACGTTCATCACCTGGGCTGGTCAGAGTCGTCCGAGTTCGCCTCGCGCTGGTTTGACGAGCCTGGGCCTTGGGTCTGCGAAGGCGCTGCGATGGCACGGGCGCTCCGCAAGTGGCTTTTGCGTCACCAGCTCAGCAAGCCCGCTGACCTCATCGTCAACCTGACCGAGCCCGTCGTTCACCGAAATCGTGGGCAGCACATCATGGCGCTCGGTTGCGTCACGGTGCTCGCCGAAATCTCTCCTGAGCTTCTCGCGAGAGGCGTTCGGATTCTGGAAATCTAAATGGTTGGACCGTTCGGAACACACAGCGCTCGTCGCGCGGAGCTGGTCGACATCAGCTCGACCGACGACGACTTCGTCATTTCCGGCGAGCCGCCACGCGCGGTCTACGTCGGCGGTGCAGGCAACCTGAGCGTGCGCATGGCCGGTGGCTCGACTGTGGTGTTCACGGCGGTCCCAGCTGGCACGCTGCTACCCATCAGCATCAGTCGCGTCGTGCGCGCGACCACCACTGCGACGACGATCCTGGTCCTGTACTGATGGGCGCCGCATTCGAATTCACTCCAGCAGGCATCAGGCCGCTGGCGCTCGACGGCGAGGCTGTACCGCCGGTCGCGCCGGCCACGCCGGCCACGGTGGCAGTCACGAAGCAGCCCGCGAAGGTCTCGCTCCCGGCTGACTTCGCAGAGCGCGCGGCGGAAACCTACGAGGCGAACCGCAAAGAGCCTGCCGACCGCAAGCCGCTGAAGCGCCGCGAGTATCGCAAAGAGCTCCGCGCCCGCCTCAAGCAGGTCCAGCGCGAAATCAAAGCACTCCGCTCACTCGAGGACGAAGAGGCCGAATTGAAGCGGCTCATCGCGGCGCTGAACCAGCCCGCGGGCACCGTCCGAAGCATCAACTCTGCTCGCAAGTCGGGCTGACAAGGAAACCATTTCATGGCGAACGTTGCAGCAACCATCAAGGAAATCACCCTGGTCGAAGGCGCTCACGGGTCGATTGCCCACGCGACCACCGGTCAGCGAAAGACCTACCGCGTGACCTTCGCGACGGGCACGCAGACCGCCGGCGACGTCGCGGTGGTCGTGACCCTGAACGAGAAGATCGCGGCCATCACGAAGAACGGTCGCACCGTGACCCTGCGCGACGCTGTCGGCTGTGGCCCCGGCCTCACCCCCGGCGGAACGGCGGCCTATGCCTCGATTCCGACCGTGGACGGCACCACGCTGTCCTTCACTGTGGGCGGGCCCACCGCTGCCGCTGTCGTAGCGGCGCTCACCGGCGCGAACCTGTTCGTCACTGTCGACGAGGCCTGATGCTCCACGAAGCCCCAAACGTCGACGCGAAGGCGACCCACGGGTTCATCGGCATCGAAAGCGCCGAGCGGATGCGCCAAAGCGTCACCGCCGACGAGTTCAAGACCAAGTACCCGCAAGAGTACGCGCGCGCCGTCGCCGCTTACGTCGCCTTCAAGCGCGCCGAGCAGGAGTTCAAGGAAGCGCGCGCGGCCATCGCGTCCGTGTCCACGCCGACCAAGGTCGGGGACATCATGGACGCGGCGCTGCGCGAGTCGAAAGCTGAACTCGACCGTCCGGCGCACCCGCACACAGACACGATCAAGTCGCCCACCGGCGTCGATTCCAGGGTCGGCACCAAGAAGCGAACGGCTTCCGTGAAAGCGGAAGATGGCAGCCACCAGGGGCTGCTCCAGACCGAAGAAAACGTACCCAGCTACAAGGGCTGAGTCCTACCAGGGAGGTCGGCGCATGGGAGAGCGCCCCCGCATCGTTCTGACGATGATCGTCAAGAACGAGTCGGCAGTCATCCGCCGTTGTCTCGAGTCGGTCAAGCCGTTCATTTCGGCATGGGCCATCTCGGACACCGGCAGCACGGACAACACTCGCGAGATCATCCGCGAAGTACTCGGCGACCTTCCAGGGGTTCTGCTCGAGCGCCCGTGGGTCGACTTCTCGACGAACCGCAACGAGGCGATCGAGGCAGCCGGCGAGTTTTCGCCGACCTACCTGCTCACGCTCGACGCGGACGAAGAACTGAAGCCAAGCCCCGGGTTCACGCTCGAAGGGCTCACGGACGACAGCTACTTCGCCATGTTCCAGATCGCTGGGGCCGACGTCAAGTGGCCCCGCAAGTGCTTGTTCCGGCCTCACCTCCGATACAAGTACGTGCTCGACGAGGTCCTGGACGAGGCGCGACCGAATTGCCAAGTCGTTCCCGCGATGCGCATCCTGTCCTACTCGGACGGAGCGCGTAACAGCGAAGGGCTCGTCGCCAAGTACAACCGGGACGTCGAAGTCCTGAAGCGTGGCATCGAGGCGGAGCCGAATTGCGAACGGTACTGGTTCTACCTGGGGCAACGACTCCACGGGGCGGGCCGGTACCGAGAAGCCCTCGAAGCCTACGAGCGGCGCGTCGATATGGATGGCGGCTTCGCTGAGGAGCGAGCCTACGCCAAGTTCATGATTGGCCAGTGCATGGACGTGCTGGGCCACGACCTCGACGAGGTTGCTAGGATCTACCGTGAAGCGTGGCAGATGCGACCGACAAGAGCCGAGCCGCTCTTTGCTATCGCGTGCATCTACTCTGTACAGGAAAAGCACGCGCTTGCTGAACTCTTCGCTCGCGCTGCACACCGAATTCCGCGCCCTGCTGACACGCTCATTGTCGATGAGTCGATTTACGCATGGCGCTCCGCCCATCTGCTCGCCGGCGCGCTCGCTGAGCAGGGGAAGCTAGCCGAAGCGCGCACTATTCTCGAGCGGCTTTTGGAGCTGCCTCAGGTTCCGAAAGAGGAACTCGAGAACATCCGCTTCAATCTCGGCCTCATCCGGCAAAACCAAGAGCCCGAGGCGCTCAACGCTCCGGCGCTCGGTCCCGATGAGGCGGCCTACGCTGGCCAAGCTGAGCGGCTCAAGAAGGACGGGTTCAAAGCCTTCCGCCTGATGGCCGTCGAGTACCTGAATAGCTTCGTAGCGCAGTCGCTACCGAGCCCGGTCAGGTGGCTTTGGATTGTGCTGGTGGCGGCGCTGGGCAAGTGGGCGTCCTTCATCGGCGCAGCACTCGCGGGGCCTGCAACAGCCATTACTGCCTCAAACATCACCGGGCAGCAGGAGCTTGCCGCGGCTGTAGCCATTGCGGTTGCCCCGTTGGCTGTCCACATCGGGTGGAACCGGCGCTTCCAAGACGGACTCGTGGCCGCGTTGACAGCTGGAGCGATCGGAGCGGCAGCGCTCGGCGACCCTCTCGCCCTGGGTATCGCAGTCTTCCTGCTCGTTGCTGTCAAAGAGGCCGGCGTCCTGGCGCTCCCCGCCGTCGCCGTAGCCTGGTGGTTCTCTGGAGCTCCCTGGTGGCAGTTCGGGGCAGCGGTCACGGCAGCAGGCGCAGCAAACGTCCTGGCGCTTCTGGCGCTCTTCGGTTCGACGGCGCTCCCCATGCTTCGTGCCGGAGCCAAGGGACACGCAACGCCCTACACGCGCGACAACCAGCGCGGCGCTCCTCACCGGCTCTTCGTTGACCTCGTTCTGGTCTCGCCCATCACCACGGTCCTGGGCCTATTCGGCAACCCGTGGCTGGTCGGCATCGCGGGCGCTCTCGTAGCGGCTCACGCCCTGGCGCCCGTTCGCAACGTGCGACTCATCCTCGCCGCTGACCTGCTCCTTCGAGCGTCGGCAGGCATCGCATTCGGCTGGTACGCGCTGCTGGCCATCCCCTTCGACGTCTACGTCTTCAGGCGACTGAAGAACGTTTACGACCCGGTTACTGCGGCCCTCGTGTCGCAGCTGGGCATGAGCAAAACCTAACAACCTCTCACGTCGGACGCGACGGTAAAAATACGGTTCGGGAGGCAAGTGATGGCTGAAGACACGCCCACGCCCGCAGTTCCAGCTGCGCCTGCGCAACCAGCAACCCCGCCACCTGCTGCGGCAACGCCGCCGGCATCGACTGGCGATCCGGATTGGCTCCCGGGAAGGCTCGATCGAGCCAAGGAAGAGGCGCGCAGGGCTGTCCTCGCCGAGATCGGCGTCGACGACCCCGCCAAGGCCAAGGAAGTCCTCGCAGCCCACGCCAAGGCCGAAGAAGAGCGGAAGTCCGCGGCGCAAAAGCTCGGGGAAACGTCCGAGCAGGCCAAAATCTACAAGTCCGAGGCCGAGCGCTACAAGGCCGTCACCACGGAGTTCGCCGCGCGCCAGATGCTGGGCCTCACCGCCGAGCAGCAAGCCGCTGTGAAGAAGATCGCGGGCGACGACCCAGCGCGCCAGCTCGAGACCATCACCGCACTCACGCCGACGTGGGCAGCAGCGGCGCCTCCCGCTCCGGCGACCCCGCCTGCACCGAAGCCGACGACTCCGGCAGCGGGCACGGCGCCTCCGCCAACAGCAGCCCCTGACGCCACGAATCCTGGCTCACCGCCGGATCACAAGGCCGTCCACGCGGAGCTGCTCAAGTCCAATCCGTTCCTCGCTGCCGAGTACGCGCAGCAATACCCCCGCGAAGTCTACGGGGCCTGAACTGTTCCTCCGCACGGGCAATCCGCCGGGGGCGCCAATCCAAACATAGGAGCTATCAATGCCCTCACTAGGCCGGGTTTCGATGCCCGAGAATTTCTACGACATCACGTCGAGCATGCTGCTCACGCAGCCGGAGCCGCAGTATCTGTATGCGCAGATGTTCAAGTCGGCGCTCAGCATGTCGCTGTCAGTGCCCGGCGAACTCGGCCTTCCTGGTCGATCCATCGGCGGCAACGGCGCGGCGTACTCCTCGGAGCAGCGCGACCGGCTGATGTTGTCGGATCAGGTAAACGGCGGCGTTTTCGCGACCACTGTGAACTTCTCGGGTATGGCGGGTTCCACGATCCGCATCAACCGCCCGGTCTTCACCGACTCGACCTACACGGCCGCGTCCCGCCTCATCGCAACCGGCACCACGATCAGCACCACGCCGATCACGCCGAGCGCGCAACAGAACAACCTGACCCTGTTCCGCTACGGTGGTCCGTACGACAACACGGGCGCCGCGGTTCAACCCTACGGGATCGAGGCCTTCGACGCTTCGATGGGGGTGCACAAGGCAGCGAGCATCGTCGGTACCCACATGAAACGGGACTTCGACAAGTTCCTCGACGCAGTGTGGGTGACGCTGTTCGACCTGGCAGCAACGGCCGTCTACCCCGAAGGCATGTCGGCGGTGAACGACGCCACGACTGCTGGCATGTTCCCCTTCACCTTCGAGCAACTCGGCCGCACCGAGCGCTTGATGGACGACGCGAACTTGCCGACCTTCGCGGACGGCTTCCGTCTGATGGTCCTGACCCCGGTTCAGGTCGAGCAGCTCGGTCTCGACGGGAACTACAACGCGCGCGCGAAGTACCACGAGAAGTACAGCTCGATCTTCCCGAACTACGTGGCGAGCGTGAAGAAGTTCCACATCCTCAAGTCGACCACGCTGAGCCGCACGGCGAACTCGAGCAGCGTCGCGATCCAGTACGGTCATGCGCTCGCCCCAGGTGTAGCCATGGGCGGCATGGGGCGCCCGCCGCGCGTCGCCGCGAACACGAACGACAACTACGGCGAATCGGTCCTGGCCATCTGGCTTGCCGACCTCGCGTTCGCGCTCGCCAACAACTCGTTCGTCTACTCGGTCCGCAGCTCCGCGTAACCGGCACCCACGACTCCCTGACTCTGGAGATCTGAACCATGAATCGCCCCTCCACGCTGCGTTTCAACACCAGCATCGTGACCGGCACGCTCAACACCGTCTCGAATGCTTCGGTGACAGGCGCGTCCGTTTTTCTCGGCACGACCTTCCTGAAGGTCGAAGACCTGTCGGCATACCTCATCGTGACGGCGGCAACGTCGTCGCTCACGGTGACACCGTACTGGCAGGTCTCGAACGACAACACGACGTTCCGAGCCATCTGGGCGCAGCCGAACCAGCCCACGAACCTCCCCGTCGCCACCGGCGCCGAGAACGTGACCGAGGTGGTCGTGCCGCCGGCAGCGGTGCGCGGCTACCGATACGCTCGGTGCATGCTCGCCGTCGCTGGCGCCACCGGCGCTGCCGCCGACCTGTACAGCATCGGCTACAGCTATCGGCAGTACGCGGGCTGACAGGAGGCCTCCATGGCCCTTCTGGACAGCGAAGTCGCGCGCATCAAAGCTGAGCTCGGATACAACCTGCTCACCACCGGCGCCGTGCCCTATATCGGCGTGACGCAGGTGTTCGAGCAGGTGATCCAAGAGAACGTCTTGGCGGGCGCCACGACCACGAGCTCCACCAGCGTCACCGCTGCGTCCTCACCGACGCCCGTGACGCTGACCCTAGCTTCGGTCACCGGCTTCACCGCGGGCGACCGGGCCGTTGTGGACGTCGATACGCGCCAGGAGCTGGCCACCGTTCAGGCCGTGGGCGTCTCGAGTATCACCCTGCTGCTCAGCAAGGCTCACACCGGAACCTACCCGGTCACCGTTGAGGGCGGCGAGTCGCTCGTGCGCGAGTGCCTCCGTCGCATCATCGACGTCAAAACCTCGCTCGGCTCCAGCCAGGGCGAAGGCGCACTGAAGAAGGTCGACGAGATCGAGTTCTACCAGACGGGCTCGAGCCTGTTCGGAACGCTCGGCAATCAGCTGATGTTCTGGCGGAACGAACTCGCGGCAGCTCTCGGGGTGCCCAACCTCTGGGATAACCGGAGCTGCCAGGTCGCGGTGTACTGATGTCGTCAGCGGCGCGTCTCGAACGGTACCGGCAAATCGCCGACAACGCGCGCCGCATCCCAGGAGAGCACGGCTTGCGCCCGAACCGCGTCTACCTCGTCGAGTCCGAATGGGACGGCGAGTACACCGGCGAGGGCGAGGAAACGCAGACAGCCCTGGAGCTCACGGTCGGCGGGCAACCTCCCAAGGCTCGCCAGCTGAACGACGAGCAGATCGCCATGGGCGAGCTAGCAGCGGGCGCCATCGAAATCGGCCCCGTCACCCCCCAGTTCTCGACCGGCGGATTCAGCGCGGCGATGCTCCTGGCTCAGGCGGTCGAAAAGGGACTAACCCGGCACGTCGAGCTCGTAGGGCCCATGGGCACGACGCAGTTCCGGGTCACGAGCGTCACGACGGATAGGGCGCTGCGATACGTGTTTCGTGGGGAGCCAGTGGGCAGCTCTTGAGCACCATCTACGCCCCACAGCAACCCCTGCTGGCCTCCGACCTCCGGGACGGCACCTTCCCCGACCCGGTTCGCCTGGTGCTGCTGGACCTGTTCCGGGCAGCCATCATCAACCGGTTCAGCCTGACTTGGGCCACGGTTGTCGCCGAGATTCCGGGCCTATCCGCGACCACGAGCGCCGTCGAGGACTTCTACCTGGCGCCGCTCACCGAACAGCTTCTCCAGGAGCGCAAATTCGCGTTCCCGTTCCTCCTCTTCGACCGCGTCGGCACTGCCGAATATGCAGACGCCACGCTCACCGAGGAGAAGACAACCCAACAGTGGGACCTTCACTGGATCGTCGGCCCCCTGCGCATCGGTGAGCTCTACCGGCTCCGATCGGCGCTGAACAAGCTCCTGCCTGACCTCATCAAAGACGTCTGCGGTCGCGGCGGCGTTCACCCTGCCTACAACGACGGCCAGAGCGTGTTTGGCCCCGGTGGCATTCCGCTCGGCTCGATGCGGCTGGTGAACCACAACGCGGACGCGCTTCCGGTGCAAAACGCTGGGAACGTCACGCTCTACCACGGTGTCACGATGCGGATCGAAACCACCGAGTTCGACGCCGAGCCGGTCGACGCCTACCCGACTTTCCTGACCGCTGCCGTGAGCATCGCGGTTGGCGGCTACGAGGGGCTGATTCCGGACTTCATCAAGCGTGAAGTGAAGATCAAGGGATGAAGCTGACCTACGACCTCGTAATAACCCGGGCGCAGACTCGCAAGAGTCGCGCGGCTTCGTTCGGCAGGCTGTTGCTCACGTTGTTGGGTATGTGGGCGCTAGCCTTCTTCGGCTTGTCGATGCTGCGGTTAGCGTTCTTTGGCGCCTGTCAGTGACCGGCCCCATCAACCTCGCCGCCCTCCAAAAAGCCCACAAGCGCTTCCTGCTCGACCAAGACAGAGCGGTCGACAAGTCACTCGACGAAGCCGGTGACCACGCCGCGCACCACGTCAAGACCCACAGCAAGTTCAAGCGCCGCAGCGCAGCCCGCTCGGTGAAGGACTCGACCCGACACCGCGTCGTGAAGACCAAGGGCGGCAAAGTCGTCCGCATCACGAACTCGAAGAAGCGCGGCGGCTACGACGTCAGCGCTGGTCTCGAGAGCGGCACGCGGCCGCACACCATCCGCGCCAAGGGCAAGGTTCTCCGGTTCCGCGCCGGGGGCCGCCTCATGTTCCGCCGCAGCGTCCAGCATCCGGGAACGCCTGCGTACCGGTTCCTGTTCAACGCCACGAACGCGGCCAACAGATTCATGGGCGGACGCCTGAGCTCGCGCCTTTCGCGGCTCGCTCGGCGCTTCTAGCCCGCCTCACCAGGGAGAAAAACTCATGCTCGCGTTCTACGCACGCGGCGACGCTCTCGTTGCCGTTCCGGGCCAGGATCCGTTCACCTTCAAGCGTCCCGAAGGCGCTGGGCCCGAGGCCTACGACGCCTCGATCGACCTCGGTCCCGTCAAGCGCATCGGTCGCGAACATGTTCCGGCCGTCGTACGGACCAACACCAAGGGTGAGCCCGAGGTAGTCACGCCAGCGCGCTCGCCAGCAACGGAGGCAGCGTGGAAGTGCGACGAGAACGCGACACCGTGGCTCGCTCGCAAGCTCAAGCAGCGCGTCCAGGAAAAGGCGCTCTGGCCAGCCGATGAGCACACCGCCGCGTTCTGTAACGTGCCGTTCGTAGCGCTCAAGTTCCTTCCCGAAGGCGAGTGGGTCGAAGCGAAAGCCGCTCCACCGCCTGCCTCCCAGAAATCCACCAGCAAGCCCGACGCGCAGAAGCCCGTCGCAGCTGGTTCCTAACAACCAAACCATAGGAGCCACGCCGAATGGCGCAGATTCCAATCACTGGCGTTCCGTCGTCGTACAGAATCCCCGGCCAGTTCGTCGAGGTGAAGTATCAGCAGGGGCCAGCCTCCGCTGCAACTGACGCTCGGGCGATTCTGATCGCGATGCCGAAGCTCTCGACGGGCTCGGGTACGGCAAACATTCGCTACCGCGTCAAGAGCGCCAGCGAAGTGGCGACTCTGGCCGGCGAGGGCTCGTTTGCTCACCGCGCGGCCGTCCAAATCTTCACCGCCAACAAGTTCGCGAAGGTCTTCTACCTGTGCGTTGCGCTGACGTCGGGCGGTTCTCCCGTGGCGGCGGCTGTCACCGTCACGTTCACCAACACGCCGACCGCTCGAGGCATCGCGCGCGTCTACGTGTGCGGCGAGCCGTGCGAGTACAGCTATGACAACGGCACGAACGACACGGTCACGACCATCGCAGCGGGCATCAAGGCGGCCGTCAACGCTAAGCGCCACCTGCCGGTCACGGCCGACAACGCATCTGGCGTCCTGACCATCACGGCCAAGCACGTCGGAACGAGCTCCGGCGACGGCACGAGCGGCGCTATCCGCGTCCACTCCGAGGTGACACCTGGAACCGCGGTTGCCGTGGCTGACCAGGCCGCAGCCCTCGGCTTGGGCGCTGCTACCGACGGCGCCGAGGGCACCACGACTCAGGCGGCTGCACTCACCACGGCGCTTGCGACCATCGAGAACGTCTCGGACTACTAC
>DASXWF010000420.1:0-12328 GCA_036503835.1 Polyangiaceae bacterium
CTGAGCGCGGTCGCCTATCACGACGAGGCCGGGACGCGGCAGATCGGCGGCCCGAACGATCTCGAGAACGCCAGGGTGTACCGCAAGATCTGGGAGCGCCGCGTGGCGGACATCGTCGAGCGCTACAGGGCGCGTGCGGGAACTTGAGTCTCCCGGGCTTCGTTCCGCGCATGCCGCGACGTGGCGCTGCGAACCGTGCTACCGTCGAGTCGTTCGTTCCCGCGTCCAGGGAGGAGGCCGACCGTGCGAGCGCTCAGCGAAATGCAGGTGATTCAGATCGACATCACGAACGCGTGCCACCGCTCCTGCTCGAACTGCACGCGTTTTTGCGGCCATCACAAGCAGCCCTTCTTCATGGACCTGCCGACCTTCCGGAGAGCGGTGGACTCTCTGGTCGACTTCCCCGGCATGGTCGGAATCATGGGCGGCGAGCCGCTGTTGCACCCGGAGTTCCCGGAGATGGCCCGGTACTTGCGCGATACGATCCGCCGGAAGGAGCGGCGCGGATTGTTCACGACGTTGCCCCCGCACCGGATGAAGCATGCCGAGCTGATTCGCGAAGTATTCGGGCACATGAGCCTCAACGACCACGCCAGCAACAGGGTTCTCCATCAGCCCGTGTTGGTCGCCTCCGAGGAGGTCGTCGCGGATCCTGTCGAAAGAGAGCGGCTCATCGACAACTGCTGGGTGCAGCTCTACTGGTCTGCCTCGATCACCCCCAAGGGAGCATTCTTCTGCGAGGTTGCGGCGGCCATGAGTCAGCTCTTCGACGGCTCCCCGGGCTGGCCCGTCGAGCCGGGCTGGTGGAGACGCGGGCCCGCGGACTTCACGGAGCAACGCAAGGAATACTGCGGCCGGTGCGGCTGCTCGGTGCCGTTGAGGCGGCGGCCCAGCACCGAAGAGGTGGACGACGTGAGCCCCGGCAACCTGGCGCGCCTGGAGCAGGTCGGCTCGCCCAAGGTGCGGCGGCGCAAGCTCCAAGTGTACACCGGCGACCTCGAAGACGGCTGGCGTCCGGGCGTCAACTGGCACATGTCCATGCCGGACGAACACGCGTACCGGCAGCGGGTCGCGGACAGGCTGGGTGTCGACGTTCACGCCAGGAATCAGTTCGCCAACCCGAACAATTCGTTCGCCATCCTGGAACGCTCCGCCGGGCAACCGGGCGCCGATCCGGCGCCGCACCCTCCCGCGACGAGTCGCGACGAGCAGCCGCGCGCGCGCGTCCGCTCGGCTCGGAACGCCATGGCCCGCATCGTGTCGCGGCGCCGCTGGTAGGGCGATCCGTGGAGGGAGGAGCCATGGAGCGGCCGGACGCGGGGCGCCGATCGATCTGGATCGTCGTGACTTGCATGGCGCGGCTGGCGTTCCTGAGGCGAACGGCGCCGGCCGCGCTGGCACAACCCGAGCTCTGCTACTGCCTCGTGGACTACTCCTGCCCGGAAGGGTCGGGGGACTGGTTTCGTGCGACGTTCAAGCACGAAATCGAGGCGGGGCGCGCGGCGCTCGTGAGCGTCCCCGGCCGGCGCTATTTCCAGAAGACGGTTGCGCTGAACGCCGGCGGTCGCGAAGCGTTGGCTCGCGGAGCGGAGTACCTGTGTTTTCTCGACGGCGACACCATCCTGAAGCCCGGGTTCGGGGCGTGGGTCGTCGCGACCGTCCGCCCGAGCCGGTTCATCGTGGCCGCGCGCCGCCCCGACGGCACGGACGTCTCGGGTCTCCAGGGGCTCGTCGTCATGCCGGCTCCGGCCTACCAGAGGACGGGCGGCTACGACGAGCAAATGCGCGGCTGGGGCGGGGAGGACGTCGACATGAGGCTTCGGCTCGGAGGTGAGTTGAAGCTTCGCTGCGAGCGGGTGCCGCTGCGGTTGCTCGAGTGCATCGAGCACGGAGACGACTTGCGCGAGAAGTACGTCGGGCTCTCCAAGGCGAACAGCAACAAGCGAAACCTGGAGCTCGCGTTCGGCAGGGTCTCGCACTGGGACGCCGTAAAGGATCTGTTGCCGAACTTGTGCCGGCGCGCCGGGAGGAGAAGCGCGTCGCCCCAGCACAAGCAACCGTTCCGGACACCGCTCCCGGTCGGTTCGAGAAAGCGATAGCTTCGGGCGCGAGGCGTGGCGTCATTCCGGCTACGGCGGCCGGGCGAGCTTGAAGAGAGGCTCCTCGTTCCAGGGCTCCGCCGTGTTCCAGGTGTTGTCGGGCGCGAGCTTCTTGAGCTGGGCCCGCGGGGGCAGGTAAATCCTGCCGGGTTCCAGCGTCGCCCGGCGGCCGTGCCAGCCGTGCTCGATCTCGCGCTGGTGGTACGTGCGGCCGCAGTACTTGCGCTCCGCGTGCTGGACGCTGAGCGCGAGGTAGTGTCGCAGGATGAAACGCTGGGGGTAGAGCTTTCGGCCACGGAAGCGGACCTGATGACCGCCCATGGAAACCAGATCGATCGTCTGTCCGACGTTCTTCCAGGCGTTGACGCGCCAAGGCTGCATGGGCGCGAAGTACAGGTAGTGCTGCATCTCCTCGAAGAAGCGGTCGTGATCGAAGTCCGGCTCCTCGTCCGTGGGCATGAAGACGAACTCGTCGAAGTCGATGGCGTTGTAGCCCGAGCGGTCGACGGCCTCGATCCCCTCGGCGAGCGTGCGATGCGGGTTCGGAGCTTGACGAAACTCGTCGGCGTCGTGGTGAAGATACCAGTCCGCGCCGAGCTCTCGGTGCAAGCGCTCCTTGCGCCGCAGCTGGCGTGTCAGTTCGAAGACCCCGCCACGCGGCAGGGTCTCGACGCCGACGACGCCGCGGCCCCGCAGCCCCTCGACGATCCGGCGCGTCGCGTCGCTCGATTCGTTGTCGATGACGTACGACTCCACGCCCTGCTCGTAGAGGTGGCGGACGGAGCGCTCGATGAAGCGCTCCTCGTTGTAGACGGCGAAGATCGCGACGATTCTCATGATCGTTCGCCGTGGAGGGGGTTCACGAGCAGCTTCGCCCGTTCGGAGTCGGCGCTCGGGGCGAGCACCGTCAACGGAAACAGCGCCGAGAGGAACGCCAGCAGCGAACGACAGTGAAACCCCCGAACGTACACCGGGATGCCCTGCTCCTCGCAGCGCGTGGTGACGATCACGGCTTCGTGCAGCTCCGCGACCTCGCCGACCGTGACCCAATCGGAGCGGCGCGCGCGGACCGCAAACTCTTCCGCGATGTCGAGGGTGCCCGCGACGACGACCGCGACGGCGATGAAGAGCATCCACTCGGCCGGGAAGCGACCCGGTTGAAAGGTGCCGAGCAGCGCCGTCAACACGACGGCGCCGGCGAAGCGCGCCACGCCTCGCCACCACTGTCGCGTCAAGATTCGTCGCGCGTCCGGATGCAGCCGATCCCCGAAGCTACGGCGCCAGGAGCGCTCCGCGCGGCCTGGGGAAACGTGAAGCCGAGCGAAGGCGACGGTCAGAAGCGCCGCGACCACCACGCCGGCGGCCAGCGTCGACCATTCCTCTCGAGTCCAGTCGAACACGGGCGCCACGGCCGCGAGGACGGTGTCGCTGCGCAGATCCACGTAGCCGGCGAGCCCGTACAGATTCTCCAGCGCCTGTCCCCACCGGAAGAGGTGCTCTTCCCCACAGACGTACCAGAAGGCGAGCCACAGCGGGACGAACCCGGCGACGACTCGCGGCAACCGCGGGGCGACGACGTCGGCAGGCGCCGTCAGCGGAGCGTCGCCGCGAGCCGCTGGCTCCGCCTTGACGCGCAAGAGCCAGACAGCGAGCGCAAGCGCAACGGGGACCACCACCACACCCGGTTGGAAGAAGGGATGGGGAACCCAGAATGGTTCCGGCGAGAAGCTCGGCACCAACAAAAGGCCGGCTCGCACCAGAAGCCAGAGCGCGAAGCCGTTCGAGAGCCCCCAGCGCGTGGCCGCCAAGGCCAGCGCGAGCTCGATGAGCGTGTCGGCCAGACACACGAGCTTCGTGAGGCGTTCGGACGCCCAGCTCGCGTCAGGGGACCCCGCTGCCCACGCGGTGAATTGGACAGCCTGGATTCTTCCTTCGACGGCACGCCAGAGCAACACCGCGCCGGCCCCGAGCATGACCGACCGCAGGATGATCGTCCGCGCCCGACTCGACGCGCGCCGGTGTTCGTGGATTCGCCCGAGTGCGAGAACGACCGTGCTCGCCACCCAAGCCGACAGGATGATCGGCACGAGCGAGCGGTGCCCGATCGCGACGCGCAGGCGGCTCGTGTACGAAAGCGCACCGGGTACGTCGGAAAGCGTCGGGAGCGGCACGAGCGCGAGGACGACGAAGCCGAGCGCCGCGACCAGCGTCACGACCGTTCGGAAGGCAGTGAGTCGGAAGGCCGTGCTCACGAGCACCGACGCTCAAGGCAAGATCTTGACTTGGTACGTTGCGCCGCTCCCGGAAATCGTGACGGGAGCGGTGAGGGGGGCGAACGGAGCAGCCCATGCGAGATCCCCGATGAAATCGGTGTCGTAGTCGCTCGCGAAGAGGTTGAAGTCGTTCTCGAATACCTCCACGAGGTAGCGCGACAGCGCCGGCAGCAGCTTCAGCGCGGGGATTTCGAAGACGTGCGAGCCGCCGGCGCCGATGGTCTGCGTGGAGGTCGACGCGCGGCCGAAGACCCCGACGTACACGCTGTCGTCCCCGGAGCTTTCGCGCGGCGTGACGACCTTGACCTCCACCCGCACGTTGCGCTTTCGAAGCTCCGCTTCCAGATGCGTCCGCTCGTCGGTCCCCGCGCGCGCCTGGGTGTGTCGCTGCAGCAGCGCACCCGTGGACATGCCGCGAAACTTCGCCGCGTCCGGAGGCTGGGTTCGAAATGGGAGCGTGAAGGCCGGTAGGGTACCGCCGGAGGTCCGTTGCTGAAAGCCGCTCTGGTGCTCGGCGTGGAAGGAGTCGGGCCCTCGCCCGTAGGTCTGGAAGAACGGTTTGCCTCCGTTGCGATCTTCTCGCGCCTCGAACGTGACGCTGTCCGACCCGGACTGCATGACCACGGTCGCGAAGTGAAAGTTGAAGGAACCGTAGGCGGCCTTGCCGGTCGGAATCGTCGCGTAGGACTCCCCGACGCCCGGCTGCGCGAACTCGTCGATGCCGAGCTGCGCCGGATCGATCCCGAGCGCCGCGAGCTTGTTCGGGTCTCTGGCGTCGGCTTCGAACTCGCTGCGGAGCGCCTTCTTGTCCTTCTGTTCGAACTGCTCGTGCAGAGTCTGAATGCGTCCACGTTGCTGTTCGGCCGGCAGCGACTTGAAATCGACGCCGGTCGCCTTCGACGTGTTGGTGAGCTCTCGCTGGATGAAATACAGGAGCAGCAGGGCCTGGAACGGCTCCGGGCTCCCCGGCTGGAGTTCTTCGGCTTGCTGTCCTTCGGGACGCGCTATGGCGTAGGCTTCCTTTTTGGGTTGGCCGGCGACGGTGAGCGCCGTCTGCCGGCAATCGTTCGTCAGCTGCTGGCCGCTCTTCGTCGTGACCTCGATCTTGGGCAGCTGAGCCGTCGCCCCGTCCGGTCGCTGGGCGGCCACCGGCGTACCCGCGCTCATTTCGATTCCCGAGCCGCGCGCCTGCAACGCCTGATTCGCCGAAGTGATCAGGCCGGCTTCGGCGAAGGCCCAGTCCGAGCCGAGCGTCAGCGTCGAACCGAGATCACCCAAGCGGACGTCGGCCCCATGCCCCGATTGATGCACCTTCTGGCTTCCGGCCGCCGGCGTAAACGGAAGGTAGACCTTCCGGCCTTCGTCCCAGGTGCCGATCTGATAGTTGCGACTCGCGACGGGTACCCGCTCGCCGGCGTTGCCGATCAAATGAGCGGCCGATCCGCCGCGCACCACCGTGTCCGCGACGAGCGCCGCGTGCCCTTCGGCGCCGAGTCCGCCGTCCCGAGTCACGCCGGCGTGCTGCAGCTGGTGTGCAGCCTCGTGCGCCGCGACGTGCAAAGAAGGCTCGCGATCGGCAAACCGTGTGCCGGTCCCGTCCGTGATCGCCGGCGTCCCGCGCTCGGCGCACGCTTGCGGATCGAGCGACGCGCGCAGCGGCTGCTCCACGCCCAGCGCCCGCCTGATGCGATCCCCGTGAGGGAAGTCGCGCGCGGAGCGGTCACGCTCCTGGGCGGCGCCATCGGGCCTTCGCACGCGAGACCTGGACGCTCCCCCCGGCCGCCGCTCCAGCATGGGGGTTGCGCCACCGTCGGCGTTCGCGCGCGCCGGCCCACCCGTACGGTTCAAATGCGAGACCACCATACGCTCGACGATTATCATTCCCGCGCCGCCGACACCAGCTGCTCACCCCCGGTATCTTGCACCCGGGCTCGGCGGTTCGCCCGGATGCGCGCCCCCGATCGGCACGTACAGCGTGCAATGCGGCTCGACCTCGGGCTTCGCCACGCCGAACATGCGGGAGAACGAGTCCTCTCCCCCCTTCCAGACGAAGTCGTCCACGCCGAGCGCGAGGAAGCGCTCGTGGATGGCCGCGTCGTAGCGCTGGCTGAAGGCGCGGGTGAGCCGCTGGATCTCCTGATTGCGGGCCTGGTGCGTGTTTCCCAGCGCGATCTGGCCGGGGCGGTTGCGCCACTGCAGGTAGGTGAGGCGCGGGACGCGCGCCATGCGCGTGTCGAGAAAGGTACGCACGAGGAGCTCGTAGTCGTCGGCGACGTGGATTTGTCGGCGGTGGCCGCCGATGTCGCGGTAGCAGTCGGCGAGCCAGGCGCGCACGTGGTTCGGAACGCCCACGATGTGGCGGATGGTCTTCGCATTGACGTTCGGTGAGTTCGCGACGAAGAGCTCGCCCGTGCCCCAGCGCTCGACACGGTAGCTGCCGTAGCCGAGCGCCCACTCGCCCTGGTACGTGAACGGCGTGCCGTCGTCGTGGAGCTCGGCGAAGTCGCCGTAGACGAAGCCGGCGAGCGGCCGCTCGGCGCTCGAGCCGTCGAAGTAGCGGAAGCCGCCGACCAGGTCTTCGAGAGCGCGCGGCGCCAGCTCGTCGTCGTGGTCGAGCTCGACGAGAATGCGCCCGTTCGCGAGCTGACAGGCCCAGCGCTTGACCTTGCCGATCGTGCCCGAATGCGCGTGGTGCCGGAAGACGCCGACGCGATGATCCGCGCGCGCGAGGCGCGTCAGGGTGCGGAAGGTGTCACCCTGGTCGTCGGAGTCGTCCACCAGGATCCACTCCCAGTTCGCGTAGGTCTGCTCCTTCAGCGAGGCGTAGGGGCGGCGGATGCGCTGGCCCGTGTGGTAGGTCGGCGTGAACACGGACACGAGCGGCGGCAGGTCCTCGCGCTCTCGCACGCAGTTGTCGACGAAGCAGTAGAAGGCCGCGGCGCCCATGCGCGCCGGGTCGCCGGCGTCGTCGAAGTGGATCCAGCGCCGCGCGATGTCGGCCGGAGCCGCGGCGAGCCGCGTGAAGCTCGCGAGCTCCCCGACGCTCACGATCACGTCCGGGTCCTCGGAGGCGAGCACTGCCTGGAGCTCCGCGTCGGTTCGATGACAGCGGCAGTCGAGCGCTCGCGTCTCGTAGCTCGGAGCGCTCGGCGACGAGAAGAGCTCCAGCCCCTCGACCCCGAAGATGGCGACGCGGGGCAGGCCGTGCGGCATGGTCGCGTCCCTTTCGACCGGCCCTCGGCGCGGGCGTTCAGGCCACGCGCGACAGCGACGAGCCGCCCGGCAGCGCCAGGGTGCTGGACTCGGTGGCGCGCGGCCTGCGGCAGAGCTCGGCGACGTTGCGGCGGCCGGCCATGGCGGTCTCGTCGGCGCGCTCGCTGCAGGCGAGGACGGCCGTCTCGAGCGCGACGCTCTCGCTGAGCTTTCGCTCGAAGTCGGCGCGCGTCATGCCTTGCTGAGGCGTCGCGGGCGCCCTCGGGCGGAGCATCGGCGCCGGGCCGGTGCTCAGCGGAGTGTGCGACGCAGGCATGTGGCGATCCCGGTATGATTGGTCGAGCACGGCGAGCTCCCTTCCCACAACTATACGGCGAATTCGGGCGCGGGGCAGCGCTGCCCGGTGGGTAAAGGGTGGTCGTGGAATGTGCTAAATTGCTCGCGCCCGAAGCGTCCCGACCGGAGTCAAAGGAGACACGCTGCGCCGAGCGTTCATTTCCTGCGTGCTCGTGGCGATGCCGACCTTCTCGGCGTGCCGCTGTCGTCCCGCGCCCACCCCCCCGCTCACGAGCGGTGACCGGCAGCCGCAGGGAACCCCGCCGGCGAGGCCTGCGCCGAAAGCGCCCGAAGTCCTGTGCGCGGGCGACTCCCACACCTGCGTCATCGGGGGCTCCGGGCGCGTCTACTGCTGGGGTGCGGGCACCTCGGGGGAGCTCGGAGACGGTCAAGCGGAGTCGAGTGGCGTGCCCGTGCTCGTCGCGGGCATCGAAGACGCCGTTGAGCTCACGTGCGGTGGGCGCCAGACCTGCGTTCGGAACCGGACCGGGAGCGTATCGTGCTGGGGGAGCGAAGCGTTCGGTCAGAGCCGCGATGCATTTTCGCCGGTGAGGATTGCGGGGGTCGAGGCTGCGAGCCAGGTAAGCGCCGGGGCGAGTCTGAGCTGCGCACTGGGAAATTCGGGCGATATCGTGTGCTGGGGTGGCGGGAGCCCACACGCGGTGCCGAATGAAGCGTGGCGGGCGATCGCCGTTGGCGGCGTCTCCGGCGCGAGCGAGGTTCGAGTCGGAGGGGGCCTCGCGTGCGCTCTGCTCGGCACGGGGGAGGTTCGGTGCTGGAGCCGAAATCTGGACCCGTCGCCACCGGTGCCCTACCTTGCCAATGCGCGCCGGATCTGGCTGCGCGGAAGCATCGTGTGTGGCCTCATCGGCCGGGAGGTCCGATGCGCGGACCTCGTGACCGACCAGCCGAGCAACCTCCCCGGCGTCGACGCCGATAGCGTCGCGGTACTCTTTCCCGACGACGACGAACCGCTCGTCCTGCTTCGATCGGGAGGAACGCTCGTACCGGGAGGCTCGGCCGCGAGTGCGGACCTCGCACGAAAGCTCCCCGAGCTCTCCGAGATCGTTCGAGGGAACGCTCATACCTGCGCACTGACCCGCACGGGCTCGATCCTGTGCTGGGGCGAAAACGAGTTCGGACAACTCGGCATCGGCCGCTTCGGTGCCGCGAGCGCGCCTGCTGTCGTCGTAGCGGATCGGAAGCGCCTGGCGGGAAAACCTGCCCCGACAGCGCTCTCGACAGCGGCGGCGGCCGTCCGGAACGAGTCGCCTCGCCTTGCGATGGGTGAGTATCACGTGTGTGGAGTCACAACCGACGGCAGGGTCCGCTGCTCGGGCTCGGCCGACTACCGAGAGCTCGGGGTCGGTGCGCTCGATCCGGCACGAACCAAGACTCCGTCCGTCGTAGTCGCCGACATGTGGGGCGTTCACGACGCGGTCGAGGTTGCCGCCGGATCCTCGACCACCTGCGTTCGGCGTGCCAACGGGCTGATCGCTTGCACCGGCGATCAAGGCCTCCAAACGCCGGAGGCGCCCGGTCCGTCGCGGCGACTGCGACCGGTGTCCGGCATCGCCGGGAGCGTCAGCCTGGCCGTCGGCACGACCGTAGCGTGCGCGGCACTCGCCTCGGGCAAGGTCATGTGCTGGGGTGACAACCGCGACGGCGAGCTCGGTCTCGGCCTGCCGCTCGGCAGCGCGTCCACGCCGCTCGAGTCCCATCAGCAGGTGCACGAAGTCGCCGGGCTGAGCGACGCGGTCGAAGTCGCGGCCGCGAGCGAGTCCATGTGCGCTCGACGCAAGTCAGGCGGTATCGTTTGCTGGGGCCGAGCGGACAGGGGCCAGCTCGGCGATGGAAGCGTCGACGCCCGTCCGCGGCCCGCCCCCGTGCCTGGAATTCGAAACGCCACGGCTCTTTCCGCCCAACGGAGCAGCGTGTGCGCCATCCACGACGGCGGGCGCGTTTCATGCTGGGGCTGGGTCGGCGGATACCACCCAGAGGATCCCGAAATCGCCGAGACGCGACACCCGCCGGGTCACAACGGGCTGCCGCGCCGCGTTCAAGGCTTGCCGCGGGCGAAAAATCTCGGCGTGGGGGCGCATACGGGCTGTATCGTCACCGAGGACGGCCGCGCCTTCTGCTTCGAACCGGGCGAGTCGCGCGCTCCCTCCTTCACCGTGGTGGAAATCCAGGCTCCTGGCGGCGGCGCGTATGTGCAGATGGTTTGCGGTCTGAAGGCGTGTTGCGGACTCGAGCGCTCTGGGATCGTTTCCTGCCACGGCGACGTTGCGTCCGTCGTTCCGGGCTTCGACCCGAACCAACGGGCAACGAGTCCCGTCGTCGTACCTGGTCTCGAGCTCCGCTGAGCTCAGCCTGCGTTGCTACGGCGTGCGGCGCGGAAGCTGGTTCTCGATGCCTAAGGCTCGCCCAAGAAGATCTCTCGGAGCGCCTGGCTGTGCGCCGCGATCTCCAGGCGCCGCTGCTCCTGCGCCTTGCCCTCGGGCATGTCCTGGATGCGCCGGGCCGTCGCCACCTCGACCGTGATCATGGTCATGGCCGCGCGGGTCGGCGTTGCCGTGCTTGCGTATTCACCCAGACTGACGCCTGCCTGATGCTTCACACCCGGCTTCTGCTCACTGGCGCGCGGCTGCGGTTTTCCGGCAGCCACCGGCGCCGGGTCCAGGGGATAGACAGCCGTAGGTGTCTTGCCCAGTCGGTTGGACTTCACGTTCGCACCACCCGCTTGCGCGGTTCGTGCCATGCGGAGGGCAAGGGCCTCGTCTGGAGCGAACCCGAGCGCCTCGCCCCGTGGACTCTTTTCCGGGTCGGCAGGCTTCGTGGTGCGCGGATCCGCAAAGACACCCGCATACGACTTGGCCGCGTGCAGGCTCGCGATGCGCGTCGGCTTGAAGCGGTCAATCAGAGCCAGCAGCGCCCGATTCTCGGGCACGATATCGCGGCCGCTTGCGTCCTTGGCCGCCGCGGGATCGAAATCGGTGCCGGTCTTCGGCTGATTTCTCTGGGGATCGAGACCCGAGGGGAGGTTTCGTCCGATGTCCTTGCCCGAGCCAATTTCCTTTGGTTGTGCTTCCGCGGCCTCGCGGCTTTCCGGGAAAAGCGTCGGCACGACGATGACGGAGAATAGTGGAGGCGGCGATTTCTTCAGATCCTCGATGAGTTGCTCGGCCAACTCGATCGCAGACAGCTCCGACCCGTGCACGCCGCTGATCACGAGCGCGCGCTGGTCGGTCCGCCCTGGAAAGAAGAACGCCCGCACGGAGTACTTCTTCTCGGGCGTCACCGCGATCTCGGCGCCGATCGCGCCCTTTTCGGGCGCCCAACCCCGAGATCTGCGGTGCCGCTCCGTGAGGACTTCATCCGGCCAGAGCGGCTCCGGGCCGTGCTGCAGCAACTGCGAAGCCAGCCAGAAGTCGTCCGTCTGCGTTCCGAAAGTATCCGCGAGCCATTTCTTGGTGTCGGCATCGTCCTTGTGGCGTCCGGGGCGAATGCTGCGAAGCTCGTCGAAGATCAGCCCCTTTCGCTTGAGCATTCTCCACGTGTGATTGAGCTGCGCCGATAGCTCGCTCGCCTGCGCGAACGACTGACCGCGGGCGCGTTGCTGCGCGACGTGCGTCAGCTCGTGACCGACGAGGTTTCGTCCCACGAGTCGGCCCGAGAGTTGATTCTCTTCGAAGCTCACCTCGTTGCCTTCCGCCACGGCGAGCGCGGAGTGAGCGCGCGCTTTTGCGGCACCCGAGACGCCGCCGCGGAGCAGCGTGCCTTCGAGCGAAACCCCCAGGTATCGCTCGGCCACATCGCGCGTAGCGGGACCGAGCTCACCGCTCGTCATTTCGTTCTGCGGCAGGTCTTTCCCAATGACGACCCCCAGCTCGTTCGCCTCTTGCTCGTCGAGCGACTCGTCCGCCCTCGCGCTCACGAGCGGCCTGCGAAATTTCGCCCCCCGCTCGCCCGCCCCTATCGCCGGTGCCGGACTCATTCGCGGTCGACGCGCCTGTTCGAACATTGCTCGCCCTTTCGGCGCTCGATGCGCCAAAACCCGCAGTTCATGTTTGCCCCTGCCCAACGCTGCGTCAAGCCGTGTCGCCACGAAGGTTCACTCCCACGGTGCCGGGATTCCAACGTTCGAAAAAAACTCGCTCAGCCTCGTCGCAACCGATGCGGTGTAGACGACCTGGGTCTGATACTCAAGGAGCGACCCGCACGAAGCGCTTGTAGGTGCTGAGCGTGCCCGGCGCGATCCAGAAGAGCTCGACCGTTCCGGCGTCGTCGTAGACGGAGAAGTCCCAGATGATCCGCGAGGGTGTCTCGCACGTCGGATTCATGTCGATGGTGGTGGCGTCGGTGGTCCAGGTCCAGCTGAACTGTGTCTCTTGGCCGTCTTCCTCG
>DASXWF010000421.1:0-3751 GCA_036503835.1 Polyangiaceae bacterium
ACCTACAAGCTGCTCGACGCGATCCGCACGGGCGCGCCCGTGGTGCTCTACGACGGCGGGCGCATGTGGCGGGATTGGACGTTCGTGAGCGACATCGTCGCGGGCATCGTGGCCGCCGTCGACGCGCCCCTCGGCTACGAAATCGTCAATCTCGGACGGGGCAAACCCGTCCTGGTCTCCGACTACATCGCCGTTTTCGAACGCATCACGGGCAAGAAGGTGCCGTTCGAGGAGACCGCGCGGCTCGACTCCGACATCGAGCGCACGCACGCCAACATCGACAAGGCCCGCCGCTTGCTCGGCTACGCTCCGCGCGTGGACGTGGAAGAGGGCGCGCAGAAGTTCGTCGACTGGTACGAGCGCGCGCTCGGACCGACGAGCTGAGCGCGTGGCCGGGACCGCCGTACGCCCGCGGCTGATCGCGATCACGGACCGCACGCGGGCGAGCGCCGCGCAAACGCTCGGTCGCTTCGCGCGCCTGGCACGCGCCGCGCAGCCGGGGTCGGTGGTGTTCCAGCTGCGCGATCGGGAGCTTGCGGCCGCCGAGCGGCTGAGCTTCGGGCGCGAGCTCGTCCGGCTCGCGCACGCGGAGGGTCAGCTCGTCCAGGTGAACGATCGGCTGGATCTCGCGCTGCTGCTGGGGGCGGACGGCGCGCACCTGGGCGAGGCGAGCGTTGCGCTTCCGGACGCGCGGCGCCTGCTCGGGCACTCGGCGTTTTTGACGCGAGCCTCCCATGAGCCAGCGCGTGCCGGCGCCTGTGCCGCGGACGGCGTGCTGCTCTCGCCGATTCTCGCCGAGCGCAAGGGCAGGGAAGCGCTCGGTCTCCGCGGCATCGAAAGCGCGCGGGCGAGCCTCGACGCGTCGGAAAACCCGGCGCTGCTCTTCGCGCTCGGCGGCATCGACGCCGGAGGCGCGCGCCGTTGCCGAGAGGCTGGAGCCGACGGCGTGGCCGTGATCGGCGCCGTGCTCGACGCTGCCGCGGATCTCGACGCGCTCGTCCGGGCGCTCTCCTGCGAGCGCTGAGACGAGTCGTCGCTCAGGGCTCGGCGTTCTCGGCCTCGAAGACGATCGCCGAAACGCCCTCGATCCCGTCGTTGCCTTCGGGACCCAGACCGCCGGCGCCTTCTTCGCCCGGTTCGACGCTAGACAAAGCGTCGAGCTCAGGTGCCTTCCCGTCGAACCAGACGATGCCGACGGAGATACCGCCCGCGCCGCCGCCTCCTGCACCGCCGTCGGCGCCGCGCCCACCGTTGCCGCCCTGACAACCCATTCCCGAACCGTTGCCGTGGGCTCCGCCGGCCTGGCCGATCTGACCCGCGATCCCGTTGCCCCCGTCGCCGGCCTCGGCCGTCCTGATCATGCTCGAGTGGAGCGTGAGCGACGAGTCGAACGAAACGATGCCGATGCTGCTGCCGCCCCCGGCGCCTGCATTGCCGCCGCGACCTCCGCAGCCGCCGCACGCGCCGCCGCCGCCTCCGCCGACGAGCATCCCCGCGCCGGTCGCTCCCCTTCCGCCCCCGCCGCCCTTTCCGGGGCCTCCATCCTGACCTCGCCCACCCGGCTGGGCCGTCCACCCGTCCGCGCTCACCTCACCACGAACGAGCGCGCCTGGGCCGTGGTCCACGGGAGTACCGTCGCCCCCGTCCCCGCCGGCACCTCCGGCGTTGCAGCTCAAGCTCTCCATTCCGCCTTCGCCGCCGTCGAGCTCGGCAGGGGCTCCCGGCGAGCCCGGGCCAGCCACGAGCCCGCCAACGCCTCCGCCGCCGCCGATGGAGCGAACTTCCGTGTTCTCGCAGACGCAGGCGGCGTTCTGCGCGGCGCCCTTGTCGTTGTTGGTGTGCTTGCCCCCGAGCGTCGATAGAGAGGGGTAATCGTATTCGTCGGCCGTCGCGTTTCGCCCCTTCTTGCCTTCTCCGGCGGTGATCAGGGTGCGAGCGAACGTCACGTTGGTCGCCGCGTTCAAGAGCACCGCGACGCTGCTTTCGCCCGGGTCCTCGGCGTCGATCGCGACGATCTCGAGATCCGAAAGCGTGCTCCCGTCGAGCTCCCGCAGGGTCACGACCACACCGCGGCTCGTCGGCGCGAGCTGCGGCCGCTGCGTCGGATCGTACGTCCATGGCTCGCCGTCGTCCGGACAAGCGAAGCCGCCGTGGATCTCGAAGCCGTCGTTCGAGAGCGTGATCCTTTCTCGATACACCGTCTTGCAGACGAAGATGGGCACCGGGCGGCGCAGCGCGCCCACGCGGTCGATCGCCTCGCCGAGCGTCTTCAGTGGCGACGCTTGCGACCCGTCGCCCTCGTCGTCGTCACCCGCGACCGCGGACACGAAAATGCCGCCGCCTTCCGGTACGACGCAGCCCGCTTCGAGCGCGCTCGGATCGCAGGCCGGCGGTCCCGAATCGCCGCCGGCCGCTCCGCTTTCGCCTGCGCCACCGTCGGCACCGGCGCTGCCTGCGAACGCGCTCTCCGTGCCGGCGCTGCCGCCTGCGTCGGAGCCGGCTCGAGCGCTCGAGCCGCTCGAGCTCGAGCCCGCCGAATCGCCGCCCGTCGCCCCGTTGCTTCCCCCCGAACCCGAGCCGGCGCTCACGCCCGCGCCACCGCCGCTCGAGCACTCGTAGCTGCCCTGAGCGCAGAACTCGTCGCCTCCACAACCCTGCGCTCCTGCGACGCCGAGAGCGAGCAAGATCGAGGCGTCGAACCTCAGAAGCCGTGCCCCTAGCTTCGCCGCCCGGCCGGCGTGCCGGCTTCGAGAGCTGAAGGCGTGCACTCCAGCCGTAGTAACCTGGGCTCGTGGGTCTGTCCACAGCGGACCGACCTCGTCATCGCGCTCGTCGGAAGTGCGGTCGTGCTGGAAATCCCATGCCCCCTCGGCTTCTCCAAAAACTCGGGCACCTCGCCTCGCTCCACACGTGGGACACGATGGTCTCCGATCGCTGGAGGTGGCTTCACGGTCACTTACCGTACACACGCGCCGGGGAACGCTTGCTCGACATCGGGTGCGGCTCCGGCGCGTTCACGATCGGCGCGGCGCTCCAGGGGTACGACGCCCTCGGCCTGACGTGGGACGAGACCATGCAGGCGCGCGCGGAGAGCCGGGCTCGCCGGCTGGGCGTGAACGCGCACTTCCGCTCGCTCGACGTGCGCGAGCTCGACGGGGCAAGCGACTTGAAGGGGCGTTTCGCCGTCGCCGTGCTCTGCGAGGTCATCGAGCACGTGTTCGACGATCGGCGCCTGCTGCGCGCTGCGGTGGATTGTCTGGAGCCGGGCGGGCGCGTGCTGCTTACCACGCCGAACCTCGAGTACCGGCCGCTCGTTCCGGAGCACGCCGGCCCCTTTTCGAGCGTAGAGAACGGCGAGCACGTGCGGCGCGGCTACACGCGCTCGCACTTGGTCGAGCTCTGCGAACAGGCCGGGCTGCGCGTGGAGGAGATCACCTCGTGCAGCGGGATTTTGAGCCAAAAGGCGAGCTGGGTCACCTACACCGCCGGTCGGGTGAACCCCAACCTGGCTCGGGCGCTCTCGACGCCGCTCCATCCGCTCGTCGCGGTGCTCGACGGCGCCGCGACGCGCCTTTTGGACTGGCCGCCGTACTCGTGGTGTGTCGAGGCTGTGAAGTCGCGCTTCTGACCGAGCGCCCGCGCTCAGGCGGACGGCTTGGCTCGGTCGTTCTCCGCCGCGACGAGCCTGCTCACCACTTCGGCGAAGTGCACGCGGGGGCTGAAGCCGAGCTGCTCTTCCGCGCGGAGCGGG
>DASXWF010000422.1:0-1679 GCA_036503835.1 Polyangiaceae bacterium
CCGCTCTGGACCTTTTGCTTTAGGCGGACAGCGCCGAGTGCGGCATTCGCGACGCAGCTGCCGATGTCGCCCTGATCCAGAATCTCCGGCACCATCCGCAGCATGTCGAGGTTCTCGGTGCGCGCGGCGGCGAGGGGGCGCATGGCCAGGAGGCTGGCGTGGTTCCAGTCGGCGGCGGAGTGCGGGTCGGGGATGTAGCCGAGGGCTCTGGTCACCGTTCCTCCAACTGCGCCCAGGCGGGTTGCTCTCCGCGCCACCACCAAAGCCCGTGACTCGAGTGCGCGGGTTCGGCCTCGGTCGCCAGGATTTGGTGCTGAGCCAACTCGTAGTGGATCCCGTCGTGGATGTACTGATCGCCGGGCAGCTTCGGGTGAAGCGCGGCGCAGACCACGGCCCCCGTCTCGCGAATGCGGACCGCCACTACTGCGCCAACCTCTCCGGCACCATCGTCACCCCCATCGACTCGACCGCTTGCACGTTCCCATCGATCGCCCGCATGGTCGGCGGCGCGGTGAGCCGCTCCGAAGACGGCTCATAAAGCCCGATCTCGCCGAGCAGCGCGAACAGCCCGTCGAGCAGCTCGCGCAGGTCTTGGTAGGCCGCCTCGGCTTCGGTCTGGAACTCGTGACCCTTCGACGCCAGCGACTTCACCCGTTCGAGCGCGGCCCGGCTGTCGGTCAGGAACGTCTCGATCTTGGCCAGCGCGTCAGCTGGAATCGCCGAGCGGAACCGGTCGACCCAGTGCCCCACCTGCTCGAGCAGCGTTCCAGCGGCGCTGAGGGCCGTCAGGACAGCGGGGAGCCAGGCGGCGGCGATGGGAGCGGCGGCGCAGCCAGCGAACAGCGTAGCGGGCGCCAGTACGGCAATGCGGAGGAAGTGGAGGCGGTTCATTCCGGCGCCTTCGCCTCTGCGCCCTTGAGCGCCGCCTCGGTCAGAATCTTGCCCCGGTCCAGGAGCGCCTGTGGCACCACGTAGGCCAGCAGCGCGCCAACGAGACCAGCGACCACGACGTCGGGGTCGGCCCCAGAGTTGAGAATGCCCGCCGCGACAGCAGCGAAGGCGCCGAGCTTCTTGCTCGTGACGGACTCGAGTAGTTTTTTCATATTTTTCTCCAAGCGCCTCAGGGCGCTTTGAATCCTGGATCTGTCGGGCAAAGCCGCGGCGGGTTGACCTTGCGAAAGTGCCGGTCGACTTCGTCCCCGCACTTGCTCAGCCACTTGTCCCGGTACGGGCCCGCGTGGTCTTCGCCCGTCAGGTGATGGGTGAATTCGTGCGCCAGCGCCCCGAGCGACCCCGGGACGATGACGCGACCCGGAACGTACTCACCCCGGACCCTGACGCCGTAGTAGTCGATGTAGCTGTCGCAGTTGCCGCCACGGATGCGCACCTGGGGGGCGTC
This sequence comes from Polyangiaceae bacterium, assembly GCA_036503835.1. GTDB lineage: Bacteria > Myxococcota_A > Polyangia > Polyangiales > Polyangiaceae > PMG-095. Next base: position 1,400 of record DASXWF010000422.1, read on the forward strand.
ACGGCGCTTGAGCGCTTCCGGCGGCAGGCACTCGAGCAGCGCCGCCCAGCGCTCATCGAGCTCGCGCGCCTTCGCGCTCGGCAACCGGTAGTCCCCGTCGTCCGGATCGTACACGACCACGATGCCGCCGGGGGTTGGGCGCTTGACGGATGTGAGAACGCCGCAGCCGAGCAGCCAGTAGCTGAGCAGCGAGGCTGCGAACACGAGAGCGATGGGGAAGAGCCAGTTTCTCATCGGTTGTCCCTTTGCCCGACGGCCACCGCCAAGTGAGCGTCAAGCG
>DASXWF010000423.1:0-2650 GCA_036503835.1 Polyangiaceae bacterium
TGCGATCGGCCTGGGCTGCATGGGGATGTCGGATTTCTACGGCGACTCCTCGGAAGCTCGAAATCTCCGCGTGCTCGAGCGAGCGGCCGCCCTCGGCTGCACGTTCTGGGACACGTCGGACATCTACGGCCCGTTCACGAACGAAATCCTGTTGTCGAAGGCCCTCCAGGGGCGCCGCGACCAGATCGTCTTGGCGACCAAGTTCGGGGTCGCTCGCAGTGAAGACGGCAGCTGGCAGGGCGTCAAGGGCAACGCGGATTACGTGAAGGCGTGCTGCGACGCCTCGCTGAAGCGCCTCGGCACCGACCACATCGACCTCTACTATCAGCATCGGCTCGACCCCAAGACTCCCATCGAAGAAACGGTCGGCGCGATGGCCGAGCTCGTGAAGGCGGGAAAAGTTCGCTACCTCGGCCTGTCCGAGGCAGATCCCGAAACCATCGCCCGCGCGCATGCGGTGCACCCCATCAGTGCTCTACAGACCGAGTACTCCTTGTGGTCGCGGGACGTCGAGGCCCACATTCTGCCCGCGATTCGACGGCTCGGCATCGGCTTCGTCGCCTACAGCCCCCTCGGTCGAGGCTTCCTGTCCGGGGCAATCCGCTCGCGCAGCGACCTCCAACCCGGCGACTGGCGGCTGCAGAACCCTCGATTTTCCGAGGAAGCCATCGCCAAGAACCGCGGGTTGGCGGACCTCGTAGCTCGCATCGCGAAAGAGCTCGAAGTCACGCCGGCACAGGTCGCCCTGGCGTGGGTGCTGTCGCGCGACGTGCCTCTCGCCGCGATCCCAGGCACGCGCAAGATCGAGCGCCTCGAGGAAAACTGGGCGTCGCAGGACGTCACTTTACGAGCGGACCACCTGGAGCGTCTCGAGTCACTCGTCAGTCAGGGTGTGACGGGCAATCGGTACTGAGGGAGCTCGCGAGCTCGACCGAGTTCGTGTAACCTTTGCCTACCTTGGGAAAGATCACACGGCTCCGGTCGGGCGCGCTGAGCATCGTTTTCGGACTCTGCTTCGGCGTCGCCTGCGGCGAAGACACCGGCCCGGACGGCGGCAGCTCGGGGACCGGCGCCGGCAGCGCGGGCGCCGGTCGTGGCGGTACGGGCGGCTCGGCGAACGCCGGGCGCGGCGGCTCGACAGGCGGAAAAGCCGGAACGTCGAGCGGCGGCGCCAGCAGCGGCGCGGGCGGCTCGGTCCAGGGCGGCTCGAGTGGAGCTTCCAAGGGCGGCGCCGGCAGCGGCGGCGCAGGCACCGCTGGCGGCACACCGGAGGGCGGCTCCGACACCGGTGGCGCGGGTGAGGACGGCCAGGGCGGCGCGGGCAACGCAGCAGGCTCCGCCGGAACGGACGCAGCCGGCGCGGCCGGCGCTCCGCCGCGGCTCGACTCGTTCCGCATCGCCGTGCTCGGCAGCTCCACGGCGGAGGGAACGGGAGCGAGCAACGGCAACGGTTGGGTCGATCTCTTGCGCGATGCGCTCGCCGACATCGTGACGGGCGACTTCGATCTCGAGAACCTCGCGCACGGCGGCTACACGGCGCTCGACATCGTGCCGGGCTCGAACGAGGACGGCAACATCGACGACGCGATCGACGTCGAGCCGAACCTCATCCTGATCTCGATTGCCGGCAGCAACGACCTCGACATCGACTCCACCGAAGAGGAGTTCATCGAGCGCCTGACCGCGGCGCGCGACGCCGCGCTGGAAGCCGGCATCCCCGTCTTCTTCGTCAGCACCGCCCCGAAGGACCTGGGCGACGACGATCGTCAAGCGCTGAAGGACTGGGCCGACACCATGCGCGAGGACTTCAGTTCTTGCTGGGTACCCTCGAGCCCGCCCGACTACACGCCCTGCTTCATCGACATCTTCGCGCCGCTGGCGACCGGCTCCCTCAACATCCGCAGCGAATACAACTCCGGCGACGGCATCCACCTGAACGACGAAGGCCACGAAGTCATCTTCGACATCGCGCTCGACATCGTCGAGCCGTACGTCTGCTCGCTGACGGAGTGCGAGTAGCTCTTCCCCGAAGCCGCGCAAAAGGCCCAACCCAGGCGAGAGCCGCGTGCAGCAACTCGAGCGGCGTCGCAGCGTGCGTGAACCGGTTCGAACTACCGCTCACGTTCTCAGTTCGCAGCGGGCACGAGCAACCACAGACTTTTCTTGAGCAGGTCCCGAATCTCGAGTCCCGGCTCCGCGGCAGAGGCCCGGGGACCGCAGTCTGGTGTTCCACGCCCAAGAGAGAGGGCTGCGTGACGCCCGAAGGACCATCGTGCTCTGCCCGCTCCCCTCCAGCCGAGGCAAACCCACCCGCCGGTTCAATCGTCGACGCGACATCGGGCCGGGGGAACGAGCGGGCGATTAACTCCTCGATCTGCCGTTTGGACTTACCGCGGGCATCGGACAACAGCGTGGTCGCATTGTCCACGGTCAGATAACCGGAGAGCAGAAATAGCCCGGTCAGATGAATCGTTCCGGCTCGGAGCTCTTCCAGAACCAGGGGCACGCGCAATGCGAGACGAGCGACCCGGTGGCGCTTGAGCGCCGCGTCCTCTGCGTAACCCAAGCGCTCCACGCAGTAGCGGAAGAGCGAAGGTGTCGCGTACACGAGATAGAGCCGCCGGCGCTCCATCTCGACCAAGTGCTCGAT
>DASXWF010000424.1:0-7467 GCA_036503835.1 Polyangiaceae bacterium
GGCCACGACCACGCTCCGCGTCGAGGTCCTGGTGCTGCTCACGGACGCAGAAGCCGCCGCGGTCGGGCTCCCGTCCGGATCGACCAGCGAAGAGCACCCCAAGGAGTCTCCGTACTGGATCACCGCCGGGACCCCTTCGACCTATCCGCCGTCGAACGTCCGGTCCGGCGGGAACCGCGTGCTCTGGAGCGAGATCAGACACCCGACGGGCGCCATCGACGTGACCACGATCACTCGACGGATGCTCGGTATCCGGTTCCACACGCCGGCCATGCCGAAGGGCTCCGCCGCGAAGGGCGCATTCAACTACTGCGTAAAGGACTTCAGGTTCATCACGCAATGAGCACGCGAGGCGCGAAGCCGACCTGGCTCGTGCTCACGTCTCCGGGAGCAACACCGCCAGGCGCGCTTCGTGACCCCAGCGCGGGGGCTTGAAGCGGAGCGTGGCCCCGCGCAGGTACCCGGGGTTCGGCGCCTCGAAGACGAGGATGCCCGTCGCCGCCTGGCCCGGACCGAGCGTGCGGGGCCGGAGCGGCGTGGGACAGGTCGAGGTCGGCGTGGGTTCGAGCAGCGCGGAGAAGATCGCTCCGTTCTTCTCCAGCTCGGCGGCCCTCGGTGACGCGAACACGTAGTTGCCGGGCACGTCGTCCGTCGCCTGGATCTCGATCGCGACCCCGAGACGGTAGGGCGCGCGCGCGGGATCCGAGGCGGGTTCGTTGCAGGGGATCACGTCGAGCACGCGCAGCCGGTAGTGGCGCGATTCCATCCAATCACCAGGCTGACCCGCGGGAAGCTCGGTGAGCACCCGCGCGCTCGCGAGCGGAGGCGGGGGCGGCGCCGGACTTGACTCGGGCTCCGTCGCGACGGACCTGCAACCGAACAGCAGCGCAAAGAGGATCAGGCGGACACGCTCAGCGCGCATGCTCGGGCTCCAGGGCGCCCTCGACCGCCGCGCGTTGCTCGTTCAGGGCCTCGAGCTCGTCGTCCCGAACCGCGAGACCCTTCGTCAGGATGAGCGCGGCGTCCTTGCCACCGAGCGCTCGCACGCCGTCGATCAGTCCGTTCTTCACGAACGGATCGCCGGCCGTGGCGTGGAGATCGATGAGTTTTGCCTCGAGCTCGGCCTTGAGCGAGAAAAACGGGCTTTTTTCCCCTGTGCGTTCGAAATGCACGAGGAGCGCGCGAGCCAGCACCCAGCGCCGCTTGTCCGTCCGCTGCATCATCATCGTGCGGCGCGCATAGTCTACGTCCGCGCTCGTCTTCCAGCGCCCGAGCAGGGCCTCCGCCGCCTCGTCGATCATCGGGTCGGCGCTCGGAGGCTTGGGGTCTTCACCGACCGTCGCGAGCACGTACGCGATCGCCCGCTCGAGCTCGGGCACGCGCTGAATGCCCTCGAGCACGGCGCGCTGGGTCCGCTCGCGAGCTCCCGGGTAAAGCTGCGCGATTCGACCCCAGGCGCGCGCCGAGCCATCCTCGAGCAGCTCCGCGACGGTGCCCTCGGTGTCGCTCCGCCCGAGCTCGGAAGGCGCAGGCGAGCGGTTCGGCGCGGCGCGTGCCTCGCCCGGCGGCTCGGAGCTCGAGCCGTCGGGCGTGAGGTATTGCACCAGCGCGAAGCACGCGACCGCGAGCCCGCTGCCGGAGAGCAGCAGCATCACCACTTTCGTCGAGCGGGCCCTGGTTGCCATCTTGGTTCCTATTCCGGTCCGAGCGCCGCGATCGTGAACAGCGTCGGCAACCGAATGCTGCCGTGCGCGCGCGTCGGGAATTCGGGGTTGGTGGGGTCGATGTCGCCGGGAACGTTGAGATTCGAGGCCGTGTCGTCGGGCGGGAAGAGAACCAGGACGTTCAGAAACTCGAAGACCAGGTTCTTCTGCGCCGTCGACAACCCCCGGAATGCCGTGCGCGCATTCGTGGCTTCGCCGCCGTGGCGTTCGATGATTTCCATCAGGTTGATGCTGCGCCCGTCATGACCATAGGGCGCCGTGGTGCCGACGCCCCAGAGCGCCTCGGTCATGAACTCGTTCTGAATCGTGTTGTCGAAATTGCGCTCGTGCAACGCGGCGCCCAAGTCGTGACGCTTGAAGTCCGTGAAGATGTCCTCCACGAGAAAGGACTGACCCTGAGGTTCGATGATCGGAAATCCGAACTCGTCCTCGCTGTCGGGAACGGCCTGAAAACGGGTCGAGGCGATCGCGAACAGGTTGTTGAAGACGCCGGCCGGCGGTCGCTGCGCGGACGGCACCGCGAGGCGGTGTAGCGTCTCCACGTCTGCGACCCGGCGGTCGCTGTCGACCGTGAAGTTCGCGATGTGGCACGAATTGCAGCCGACCTGGTTGAAGAGCGCTCGCCCGGCGTTGGTGTTCGTCGTCTGCAGGTAGTGGCCGGGCTTGAAGTAGTTGAGGAGGTAAAACTCCATGAAGTCGATGAGGGCGATGCCGGCGTCCTCGGGCAGCCCGGGGGCGTTCGGCTCGGTGCCATCCGGGTCGGTCGCCTCGGGCGTGGGGGCCGTCTCGAACGTGTCGATGCTGCCGTCCATGACGAAGCCGGACGGCGTCACGACTGTCCCGCCGGCGGCAGCCTCGACGATGACGGGATCGTGAATCTGAATGCCCATTTCGGCGTTGAACGCGCCGACGGAGAATTCGCGAATCGTGATGGTCGAACCCTCGGCAAAGAACGGCCGCACCCGCAGATCCGGATTGACGCCGCGCACACCGGAGGTGTTGATCACCCCCGCCTGATCGACCGAGAGGCTTCCGTAATTCACCCCCTTCGCGATCAGCGGGACGACGCGCGGGCAACCGCCCGTGCTGCCGGGCTGCTGCTGCGCCACCACGATGTTGTCGAAACGAAAGACCTGGCCCGGATTGCCCTGGACGATGATGTTGATCGAGGCGTTCGGATCGCCGTTCAGCGCCGCACGGAGATTGGCCGGAATCGCCAGCGAGATCTGGTTCAGGCCGCCGATGTTGAGCGAGCTCAGCGGGATTTGAGTGAGCTGGCCCCAGGTGATGCCCGACGCCGGCGCGACGATGACCGCGTTCACGATACCCCAGGTGGGGGCGCCCGCCGGAATATTGAGCGCGAACTGCAGCGTGGAATTGATACCGGAGAGCGGGCCGACCACCGCGCTTCGCACGATCGTCCAACCGCTGCCCACCGTGACGTTGATGCCGCCGCCGGGGGCGTTCGCGATCGTCCCGCCCGAACCGGACTGAACGTTCCAGAGGCTCGCGTTGTCCGCGTTCAGGGGGCTTCCGCTGCCGCCCGGAGTGCAGCCGGCCGCCGCCGCGTTGTCCCGAATCTCACGTAGTTCCGCGGTGATCTCATCGGCGAGCTGCTCCTGAATGCCGAGCCCGAACAGGTGCGGCGCATCGCGGCTGTCGGGACGAGTGAAGACGTTGCCGCCCGCACCGGCCGAGCCGCGCGGCCGCCCGTGGCAGAGCGCGCAACTGTCGGACAGCCCCGCGCCCACCGAGTTTTCGAAGATGGGTGCGCTCGGATCCTCCTGCTCGGGAGGCCCGTTGCCGTCACGCGTTCTCGGCCCGGCACCTTCGGCGTGCTTGAACTTGCGCTGGAAGAGATTGCGCCCACGCCGAATCGCGCGCGCGGGATCGCGTGCGATGAGGTAGCGCGCGGACGGAAACAGGTCGACATCTCCGGGCCCTGCGCCCAGCTGCTCGACGATGCCCTTGGCAGCGCCGACTCCGACCTGGTTCGGTCCACTCACGCGGTCGACCTCCTGCGCCGAAGCGCCTCGAGGGAAGCACGTGAGTGCCAGCGCGGCACCAGCGAAACCCAAGCCAAGACTACCGATTTTCCGGTTCATCGTCCTACCTCATTTGCTTGTCGACAGGCCTCTTCCGACGGAGGCGCTCGAGCTTCGCGTTCCGACGTCGGAACACGAGCCCCGTTGCAAAGAGAGTGTCGCGAGCGCAGCCCCGCGTAACGAAGAAATATTAATTCACGAAATTGATAGCGTGAGTGCGGGACACTTCGCGACTCCTCGCGGAGAGTTCGAGTCACCCGAGCGTCAACGCCCCAACGCGTCGAGCATCGTGTCGCCGCAGCGAACGAGCGTACGCTGAACGGCTAGGTCGAAATGGCACTGAACGACACCGTTCAATTCGATCGCCGAGGCCACGAATGCATTGCTGATTCGACTCGGCAATTGGCTGACGATGGGATTGTGATTGGAACAACCGTTGGAGTTGGAGCTCGCGGGCGAGAAACGACACCTGACCGAGGTTCAGATCGGCGAGCGGATTTCTCGACGACGCCGGGTCGAATTCACGCGCTTCTGGAAGAATGCGATATCGACCCCGTCGATCCCGCGCGGAACGATGCCCATGGTCATTTCCGGATTTGGCTGCGGCAACCGTTCTTGCCCCGCGCCACCTCGAAATGGGTCCGGGATGAGGCCGAGCGAGCGAAGCTCGTGCTCGCTCGGGCCCAGGCCGGCGTGGAAGTGACCGCAATCATCGCGGGGCTTGGGCAAGCGCCTCTCATTTGTGGCGCGGCGACGACGAGGTCGAGGTAGTTCTCGCCGGCGTGATCCCGCGCCCGCCGCTTCCGCCGCACGTGCTCAACGGCATCGCCGTGGCGGTGGGGATCGGCATGGTTCATGTCTGGACACTCGCCGTCGGCTCGGCCGGCGCGGCGCAGGTCGCCGGCGCCGGGGCGCTGTACGCGAGCCTCCCACACCTGGTCGACCGAGCAGGACGTGCCGCGCGGCGCGCCTTCGCCGGCGGCGTACTCGGGAGCGCGACCTCGGTACTGGTCGCCGCGATCGCGCCCTTTCCCTGGGCTCTTCACCCGGCGATAGCGCTGCTCGTCTTCGGCGCGACGATGATGATGGCCTGGGGCCAGCGCGCTGGGCCCCTTTCCTTCACCGTCGTCCTGGCCATCGTCTTTTCGCTCGGCGCGCCCCGCAGCCTGCCGCTCAGTCACGAGTTTGCCTGGACGCTCACCGGCGCGGCGCTCTATTCGATCCTGGCCTACGTCAGCACGCTCCTGCTCGAGCCGCGCTACCGCACGCTCGCCGTCGCGAGCGCCGTCGGCACCTCGGCGCGCCTCCTGGCTTCCCGCGCCGGCGTGCTGGAGACACGCGGGTCCGTCGAACAGGAAGCGGACCGCCGCTGGCAGCAAATCGACGAGGAAACGCGGCTCGCCACCGAGCTCCAATCCGCGCGGGACCTCGTGTTCGGCGACGGCGAGCACGAAGGTCGCTTCGATCGTACCGAACTCCTGCTGCGCGCGACCGAGCTCCGCGATCTCCTGTTGACGAGCCGCCTCGATCTCGACCTGCTGGGCGAGGACGCCGTCGCCTACGAAATCCGCCACCGCCTCGCGGCGTCGCTCCGCATCCATGCCGCCGCCCTGAGCGAGGTCGAGACCGCCCTCTCCTCCGGAACCGCCTCCCCCTACGAGCGCGAGCCGGCATCCAGGGCCATCGCCCGCATCCTCGACGAACGCGGGCTGCCCGCCGACGACCCGCGACTCCGCCTGCTGCCCGCCATCGCCTCGCGGCAGCAGCAGCTCGTCGAGCTCGTCGCGGAGCTTCACCGCCTCTTGCGCTGGGGGAGAACCGAACGTACCGCGGCGGAAATCGAGCTCGATCAGCACACGGGCGACGAACGCTGGCCGTTCTCCGAGCTCGCTCGGAACCTCACGCTCAAGTCCCCAGTCCTTCGCCACGCCCTGCGCAGCAGCGTCGCGATCGCGATCGCGCACGCCGTCAGCACCAGCTTGCCCTGGGGCACCCATCCTCACTGGATGGTCCTGAGCGTCGCCGTCGTCCTGCGCGGCACCTTCTCCCAGACGCTGGCGCGCCGAAACGACCGCATCGTCGGAACGGCCGCCGGTTGCGTGCTCGCTCTCGCCTTCGCGACCTTCCTGCCGCCGGCCCTGCTCGTCCCGCTCCTCTGGCTGGCGGCGGCCACCGCGCACACGTTCGTGAACGTGCGCTACACGCTCACCGCGGTCGCCGCGACCGTCATGGCGTTGCTCCAGACCCGCACCCACGAGCCGATCACCGCGAACGTCATGCTCGAGCGCCTGGCCGACACCGTGATCGGCGCCGGCTTCGCGTGGGCATTCAGCTACGTACTGCCCTCCTGGTCACGGCGCACGCTGCCCGCCTTGCTCGAGGCGACCCTGCGCGCGCTCGAGGCCTACGCGGCGAGCGCCCCTTCCCTCGCTCCCGAAGCACCCGCCCAGCAGCGCCTCGCGCGCGAACGCGCCTACGGCTCGCTCGAAGCCTTCATCGCCGGTGTGCGCCTGTCGCGCGTCGAGCCGGAGCGCGTCCGCCCCCCGCTCCCGGTGCTGCTCTCCTTCATCGATCACGCGCAAAGCCTGATGGCGCACCTCTCGTCGCTGCGCCTGCTGCTCTTGCGTCGCGCCGAGCAACTGCGGAGTCCCGACACCGACGAAGCGCTCGAAACGGCGCGCCTCCGCCTCGCCAAGCGCCTCGAAGTCGACGCGGCGCCCCACTCGGCTTCGCCGCGCATCCAGCCCCTCCACATCGAGCTCCCGGCGGTGCCGGCCGAGCGTGCAGCTTTCCCGTGGCTCGTCCGCCGGCTCAACGTCGCGATCTACGAGGCCGACCTCACCGGCCAGACCGCGCGCGGCGCGCTCGCCGTGCTGCGCGAACGAGCCAGCCTGCGCGCCCCGGCGTAGCGCACCGGCTCGAAGGCCGCGCGGCGGATGCCCTCCCCTCGAGGGGGTACAATCGGTATACATCGGCCGAAACGAAGATCGCGGCGGCGCTCGCCATCGCGCGGTCATGGCGCCCCCCGGCACGACGCGCGGGGGAAGCTCGCGTCATGCTCCGTCGTACGTCCGAGGGCGCTTTTGCGGGGTCCGGGGCTGATCCCCCGTACAGCTGCCCTCGCGCCCTCTGGCATTCAATCCCAGGACCCGATATTGGTTCTGGTGCGGGTAACCCATGGCGACGACCGAAGAAGAACCCACGGCCAAAATGCCCCCCGGCCTCGCGCGCGCCGCGCTCCGCGATTCACTGGCGCACTACTACGCGACCTGGCTCGACATCCCACTCCACGAGCTCGGCGGAAATACCCCGCGTCAGGCTGCGCGCACCGCGGCCGGACGCCTGCAAGTGCATCCGCTCGTCGAAGAGCTGGAGAACAAGGCGCGCGAGACCGGCCTGAGCGACACGTACAACTTCGACGACCTGCGTCGAGCGCTCGGACTCGCGCCCCGTTCTTCCTGAGCCTCCTCACTTTCGAGTAACCGGGCGGAGCCTTCCCTGCCGGCGCACCTCGCGGATCGCCCTGCAGGCTCTCGCCTCCAGACCATGCCCGACAGCGAAATCAAGCGCCTCTACTACGAGCGCCACCACTGGGACTTTCGCCTGGGCACCTACCTCGCGCTGCTCCGCACCATGAGCATCCGCGACATGGTCACCCGGCTTTACGCGGGCTCGCTGCTCAAGACCCAAACGTTCAC
>DASXWF010000425.1:0-2689 GCA_036503835.1 Polyangiaceae bacterium
CGGCATGTTGGTTTGGGCGGCGAATTACGCAGGCTGGCTGCCGAAGGCGGGTCTCATGCCGCGTCCCTCGTTGGATAGGCTGGGTCGCCCGACCATCATGGTCGCGGCGCATCTCGTGTTCGGCCACGTGCTGGCCGCGGCGCTACGACGAAGGCGCCGCCAATCGCTCGCGGGGAAGAACGTGCTCCTGACCGGAGGCAGTCGCGGGCTCGGGCTCGAAATGGCTCGAGTGCTCGTCGCCAAGGGCGCGCACGTTGCGCTCGTGGCGCGCGATGCGGCGGCGCTCGAACGTGCCGCCGCTCTGTTGCGCGAACGCGCGCGTCCGGGAACGCGGATTTTCGCCGAGACCTGCGACGTGAGCGAGCCCGGTGCGATCGCGACGCTGCTCGATCGCGTGCGCGCGCGACTCGGGCCCGTCGATGTGCTCGTCAACGATGCCGGAGTCATCCAAGTCGGTCCGCTCGACAGCATGAGACTGGAGGACTTCGAGCGAGCGATGCGGGTTCACTATTTCGCGCCGCTCGAGCTGATGCTGGGCGTGCGTGAGGACATGCGCGCGCGCGGCGGGGGGCGCATCGTGAACGTCGCTTCGATCGGCGGCGTGATCTCGGTACCTCACCTTTTGCCCTACTCGGGCAGCAAGTTCGCCTTGGTCGGACTCTCCCGTGGCATGCGCGCCGAGCTTGCGGCCGACGGAATTGTCGTGACGACGGTCGTGCCGGGCCTCATGCGCACCGGCAGCCCCAGAAACGCCTTGTTCAAGGGTGAGCACCGGAAGGAGTACGCCTGGTTCAAGCTCGCGGACTCCCTCCCGATTGCTTCGATGTCGTCGCGTCGCGCGGCTCGGCGCATCGTGCGTGCGCTCGAATCCGGTGAGCCCGAGATCGTGCTCGGCTGGGCAGCCCGAGCCGCGGCTCTCGCGAGCGGCCTGGCACCAGGCCTCGTCGCCTCCGCCCTCGGCCTCGTTCATCGGCTCCTGCCGAGCGGCGATGATCCGACCGAGCGCCGGGGTTCGGAATGCGAGTCGAACCTCGTGCCTCGCGCGTTGACGGTGCTCACGGATCGCGCGGCGATTCGCAACAACGAGCGCTGAGGGCGCCTGTCCGTAGCAAAGGGTGCGCGCCGCAGCGCCGGCGCCTTCGGAGCGTCCCGCTCACGAGCAGCGGCGAAATTCCGCGGCGTAGAGGGCCTCGCCGAGCACTTCGTGTCCGGCTTTGCCGAAGTGCAAACCGTCCTTGTGGGGCGGCTCGTAGCGCGGGCAGAGGCGCGCGGGATCGCCGCACGAGAGCAGACGGTACGCGTCGACGGCGATGTCGACGGCGCCCGTTTTTTCTTGCTCGAGGATCCACGTGTTGAGCTCGAGCGTCGCGGCGCGTCGCTTCGGGTTGTCGTATTTCGCGAAGCCGCCCCAGGGCGCCACGTCGATGGCGACGACGCGCAGGCCGCGCTCTTTCGCGGCGCGGTACATCGCGGTGAGGTCCTTTTCGATCTTGGCGGGGGTGCGTCCGGCGGTTTCGTCGCTGTAGAGGTCGTTCACGCCGCCGAACAGGACGAGGTGGGTGAAGGTTCCGGGCGGTTCCGCGAGGACGGACGTTTCGAAATGGCGCCGCATCTGATTGACCATCGCGCCGCCCTTCGCGAAGTTCGAGAAGCGGCTCTTCGGTGCGCGCGCTTCGAGGTAGCGTACGAAGCCGCCGCCGGCGGAGCGGAAGTCCGTGAGGGAGTCGCCGATCAGGGCGACGTGGCACGGGGACTTCGGGGAGGCGGGAGTTGGGGCCGAGGCAGCGGGAGAGGGAGGGGCAGGGGGAGAGGCAGGGTCAGGGTCAGGGGAAGCGGAAGCGGCAGGGGCCGTGAGAAAGGGAGGGGCAGCGGTGGATGCTGGGAGAACGGGGGTGGGAGAGGCTGTGGGGGGCGGAGGTGAAGGCGCGCGGTCGCTCGCGGTGGCCGCGGGGCGGTCGCGGTGTGCGCCGGGGTCGCACGCGGCAGTGAGGAGGGTGCCGGCGAGCGTGGCGAGCGCGGCGCGAAGGCGAGGTTTCAAGGCCGGTCCAATCAGGGGCGCTGGCCTTCGGCGCGGCGCGCCCGCTCCAGGGCCGAAAGGCGCGTGACCACGCCGCGCGCGACGATTTCGAGCACGTGTTTCAGGACGCGCTCGCGCTCGCGCGGGTTGCCTCCGAACGCGAGGTGGCTGCGCGCCGACTTGCCTCGCGGCAAGCGGCCGAGCGCCGTGCAGCGCACCTTCAGGACGCCCTCGCGCTCCACGGCCGCGAGCTCCTCGATCTTCACCCGAAACTCGATCTTCGCGCCGCGTCCGGCGCCCCAGTCGGCGCTCCGCGCCGCGCGCTTCAGATGAAAACGAAAATGCCGCTCGAGGGCCGCACCGCCCGCGAGGCCCTGGGGGAAGTCGAGTTGATCGAGCCGAACGTCGGGGCGCCCGCGCCGCTGCGGCTCGACACCCGGCGCGACGGGCGCGGGCTCCTCGGCCTGCGCGCGCGCCGGGGCAAGTTGGAGCCCGGCGCTCACGACGAGGCTCGCGAGCCAGGCGACCGGGCCGGGACGAGGCGGCATTGTCCGCCAGTACCCGGCTCCGCCCCCGTCGGCCAAGAAAGTAGTAGCGTTCCCCGGGATGGAGGAGCCCGCGTCCTTTCGCCCCGCCGGCAGCGCGCCCGATGCGCCCGGGGTCGTCGCCGAC
>DASXWF010000426.1:0-6967 GCA_036503835.1 Polyangiaceae bacterium
CGACGCGAAGCACGCGAACAACGCGACCCTCCTCAACGCCCTCATCAGCGCCGCCACCGGCACCGAACCGACGAACTTCGGCAGCAGCAACGGCAGCGTGATGGACGTGATCAAGGCCTGAGAAACTGGTGGGGGGCGGACGCTCGCGAGCTTTTTTATATCGAGCCGCCGAGTCAAGACGACCTGGCAGGTTGCGACACTTGTCGGCGTTATTTTTAGCCGCCAAGGCCGCCAAGAGCGCCAAGAGCGCCAAGAGCTCCCAGCCTTGGAAATGACCTAGCGTTTCCTCGCAGCCGCAAGTGGCGGGCCCGAATGGTTCGGCTCGTCGTGCCAGATGCGGCGGGCGCGGGCGGCGCGGGTGCGGCGGGCGCCGAGGTGCTCGCGCGGGGTCGTGCCGAGGAGCTTCCTGTAGACGCGGAAGAACTGGGCGTAGCTGCCGAAGCCCGCTTCGAGCGCCGCCCGCAGCAAGCTTTCGTTGCCGCTCTGCACGGAGCGCAAGAAGCGCTCGAGTCGCAGGCGATTGCGATACTCGACGAGCGACACGCCCATCTCCATCTTGAAGGAGCGCGCGAGGTGTCCGGGGCTGATGCCCATCTCCTGCGCGATGCGCTCGCCCGTCACCACCGGATCGCGCTCGAGCGCGCGGAGCGCGCGCTCTGCCAGCGTGGCGCCCGGCGCCTCGTCGGACAGCGGACGCCAGCCCACGCCGTCACGACGATTGACGAGCAGATTCGCGAGCAAGCCGCAAAATACGGCCGCGCGCGCCTGCTTCGCATTGTCGACCGCGGCGTGCGTGATCGCGCTGTCCGAATACATCACGCCCACGACCTCGCCCGACGAGACGAGCGGCGTCACGACCATCCAGCCGTGCCCGATGCTGGAGCCCTGCTCCTCGACTTCGGCGTAGTGCGCCGCGTTCTCGAAGTAGAGCCAGAGCTCGCCGTTCTGCTGCGTGCGGAGCAGCGCCTCGTAATCGTCGAGAGTGCACTCGTGATGCAGGCCCCGCTCGTCCGTCGTCTGCCCCTTGGCGTCGGTACCCCAGGTGCCGCGCAGAATCAGTCGCGGCGTTTTGGGATCGCGCAGGTAGAGGGCCGCGCGCTCGAGACCGATGCGCTCGCGCACGAGCTCGACGGCGCGCTTGAGCAGGCTGTCCGTCTCTCGGTACGCGACGAGCTCGTCCACCGCCCCGAGCAGATCCATCACCTCCTGCCATTCCGAACCGCCGGTCGGTGTGACCGCCTCCACAGGCTGACCGCGGAAAAGCAAAGTTCGAGTCAGAGCGGGGCTCGGACGGATCTCGAGTGACATCTGCTTTCCCGGGGCTGAATCTCTAGCCCATCAATGCCCGGCAAGCGACGCTCGTTTTTCCGCTGAGCTCATAACCGCGCAAATTGGATGCCCCTTCACCCCCGCCCCGGCCGCTCGACACCCAAGCCTGGGCGTGGCATCTGACCAACGCTTCTCTGGCTCATGCGCGGCGCCCGCCTCCTCCTGCTCCAAGCTCTGCTGTTGCTCGCAGGGCTGCTCGGCTGCAGCGACGCGCCCACCCTGGCGCACGACAGTGACACACCGCTCGTCGCGGTCATGGAAGAAGCGCGCCTGGCGAGCACCTCGGCGAGCGTCACTCACGATCTGACTCGCCATGACGTCGATCAGCGCTACGTGCCGAGCAGCTTGAACGACTTCATCGACCTCCAGAGCGAGGCCGAACCAAGACCCGATCCTGTCGCACCGGACGACGCCCAGCACGGGCGCGGCGGTCGAGCGCAGCCGCATCGAAGCGGCGGCTCGTGCCGCGCCGCCGGCCGTCAGGGTCCCGACACCGGATCACTCCTAGCCCTGCTTGCACTCGCCAACGCTCGCGCCAGGGATGGCGCGGCTCGGCGGGCCGCAAGCGCCTAACCGAGAAAAAAACACCTTGGATCCAGCCCTAGTCCCCGCACTTTACGACGCACTCACCGTGGCTAGGCTCGGATCGGTCGGGGCGGCCGCGCGCCGCCTCGGCAAGACGCCGTCGGCCGTCAGTCAGCAGATTCGACACCTGACCGAAGCAATCGGGGTGACGTTGTTCGAACGGCGGGGGCGCGGCCTGGTGCTGACCCCCGCGGCCGAGCAGGTGTTGCCCGCCGCCACCCGCCTGTTCGACGAGGCCGAGGCCGTTTTCCGGCTGTTCGGCGAGCTCGAGGGCAGCGCGACCACGACGCTCCGCATCGCCTCGAGCGACTACCTCGCGAAGCCCCTGCTCGTGCCGGTGCTGCGCGATCTCGCGGCCGAGGGCGCGTTCTTCCACTTCGAGATCACCACCGCCCACTCCGAAGAGGCGCTCACGCGCCTCGAGCGCGGCGACGTCGAGATGGCGATCGTTTCGTTCTCGGGCGAGCGCGCGGGTCTCGACTCGCGCGAGCTCTTCGCTCAACCGTTCTTCTGGATTGCGCCGGCGCGACGCGGCAAGCAGCAGTCGCTCGTCGGGCGCATCCAGGCGGGCGAGCCGCTGCTGCGCCTCGCGCCGGGCAGCGTGGGCCGAAGGCTGCTCGACGACTTCCTCGAAGAGAAGCGCGTGCGTCCGAGCTCGACCATCGACGTGCCGAGCGTCTCGCTCTTGCTCGCGTACGCGATGGGGGGCGTCGGCATCGGTCTCGTTCCGGCCCTGCCGCTCGAGAGAAATGCGCTCACGGGAGTCCGGCTCGAGAACGCCGGACTCACCCCGTTGCCGGTGCGCCTCGTCGTGCGCACCGGCCGGCGCGCCGTCCCCGCGGTCGACCACTTCGTGTCGCGCCTCGAGCGCGAAGCCATGAAGATTCGCGCCCGCATCGCCAAGCTCGACGGGTGATCCACCCGCGGGAGCGAGGCCTCTTCCCCCCGGGATTGTCGGTGCTTTTTTGGGAGCGGGCGTCGCCGAGGCCCGTGGTACAAGGTGCCATGCTCTTTCGACGCTGGGTGCGCGTCGCCGTGGGAATGCTGGCTTGCGCCTCGAGCGCCATGGCGCAGACGCCGCCGCCCGCTTCCGCGCCGAGCGCGCCGCCTGCCGGGCCCACTCCTCCTCCCGCTTCCGACGCGCCCGCCACCGCGCCGCCGAGTAGCACGCCCGACGTTCCGCCGAGCGCGCCGCCCGCTCCGCCACCGCCGCCACCGAGCGCGCCGCCTCCGTCGCACGGCTCGATCTCGCTCGAGCCCTCGACCGATCCGGTGCCGGTGCGCGATCCGCGCGAGCGCGCGCGGGGCCCGCGCCCCTGGATGGGCGGGCTCGGCTACTTTTCGATTGGTCCGTTCTTCGGCGACATCGCCGGCGGGCTCGAGTCGATGCTGCGCAGTCCGACGGCGCTCGGCGCGAGCTACTCCACGCCGAACGCCGGACTCCTCATGGGCGGCGGCGGCGGCGCCGTTCTCTTCGGACACCTCTGGCTCGGAGGCAAGGGCTACGGCCTCTTCACCGGCAGCTTCGAGAACACCGTCGGCAAGGTATCGACCAGCGGCAGCGGCGGCGGCTTCGAGCTCGGGTACGTGATGTCTCCGCACCCGCGCATGCTGATCCTGCCGTTCCTCGGGTTCGGCGGCTTCAGCTACGCGCTCGAGGTCGAAAACAAGTCGAGCGGGAATCTCACCGACGAGACCGGATCCCTCGTGCCGGACGGCTCGGGCTCGCGCGTGATCGCGGCGCCCGGCGGCAAGCGCGAGTTCAGCGCAGGATTTGCGACCCTCGAGGCCGGCATCCGTCTCCAGCGGCTCATCTTCTCGCGCTCGGGCGGTTTCAGCGCGGGCCTGGAGCTCGGCTTCTTGAGCTCGTTCACGAGCCCCGCCTGGGAGACCGGCGGCTATGAAGTGACCAACGCCGAGGGCACGTCGCTCGAGGGCGTCTACGTTCGCCTGAACATCGGCGGCGGCGGTTTTGCGCTTCGCTGAACATCGGCACTGAGGCGGTATTGCCGCCATGTTTCGTGCCACTCCGAGGCCTCGAATCGCTCCGGCAGGCGGTTCCGCGGACGCTGGAAGCTGCTAACGTCCCTGCCCCGAAGAGCAGCCATGAAGATCGGAGTACCGAAGGAGATCCGACCGGGCGAACGCCGCGTGGCGGCCACTCCCGAGTCCGTGAGCCGCCTCGTCAAGCTCGGATTCGAGGTGGTGATTCAGGCGAACGCCGGGCAGGGCGCCGCGTTCGAGGATACGGACTACGAGAAGGCCGGGGCGAGCATCGCTCCCAGCGCGCGCGAGCTCTGGGCCCAAGCCGACGTCGTGCTGAAGGTGCAGCCGCCCGAGTCGAACGCCGAGCTCGGGCACGAGGCTGACCTGCTGCGCGAGGGCGCCGCACTGGTGAGCTTCCTCTGGCCCGCGAAGAACAAGGAGCTCATCGACCGCCTCGCGACGCGCAAGGCCACCGTGCTCGCGATGGATCAGGTGCCGCGCGTCACGCGCGCGCAGAAGATGGACGCCCTGAGCTCGATGGCGAACATCGCGGGGTACCGCGCCGTCATCGAAGCCGCGAGCTTCTACGGCCGTTTCTTCACCGGGCAGATGACGGCGGCAGGCAAGGTGCCCCCGGCCAAGGTGCTCGTGATCGGCGCCGGTGTCGCGGGGCTCGCGGCCATCGGCGCGGCGCGCGGCCTCGGCGCCATCGTGCGCGCCTTCGACACGCGCGCCGAGGTGCGCGAGCAGGTGCAGAGCCTCGGCGCCGAGTTCCTGGAGGTCTCGCTCCAGGAAGACGGCTCCGGCGGCGGCGGCTACGCGAAAGAGATGAGCCCCGAGTTCATCGCCGCCGAGATGGCGCTCTTCCTGCGGCAGGCCAAGGACGTCGACATCATCATCACGACGGCGCTCATCCCGGGCAAGCCCGCGCCGATCCTGATCACCGAGGACATGGTGGCCGCGATGCGCCACGGCTCGGTGATCGTCGACCTCGGCGCCGAGCAGGGCGGAAACTGCGCGCTCACCCGCCCCGGCGAGGTCGTCGTGAAGAACGGCGTCACCATCATCGGCTACGTGGATTTGCCGAGCCGGCTCGCCCCGACCGCCAGCCAGCTCTACAGCTCGAACCTCACACACCTGCTCGCCGACATGGGCGGCGCCAAGAGCTGGCACGTCGACCTCGACGATCCGGTCGTGCGCGGCGCGCTGGTGTTGAAGGACGGCGAGCTCATGTGGCCACCTCCCAAGCCGCCGGCACAGCCGCAGAAGCCGATCGAGGCGCGGCGGCCCTCGGTGCCGCCGCCTCCGCCGGTCGTGAAGGGCGGCCACGGCGCCGCCAAGCAGCCTGGATCGATCGGGGTGCTGCTGGGCGCGCTCGGCTTGCTGCTCCTCGCGGGCGCCTTCGCGCCGCGCGAGTTCGTGGCGCACCTCACGGTGTTCGTGCTCGCCTGCTTCATCGGCTGGCAGGTGATCTGGAACGTGACGCCGGCCCTGCACACGCCGCTGATGAGCGTCACGAACGCGATCAGCGGCATCATCGTGGTCGGCGGCATGCTGCAGCTGTCGGGCGGCCTCGATCACCCCGTCACGCTGCTCGGCGCGGTCGCGGTGCTGGTCGCCACCATCAACATCGCGGGCGGATTTCTCGTCACCCAGCGCATGCTGAAGATGTTCCGCCGATGACCGACTCGCTCCTCTCCCCCAGCCTGACCACGGTCGCCTACCTCGTCGCCGCCGTGCTCTTCATTTTGAGCCTCGGCGGGCTGAGCTCCCAGGAGACGGCGCGGCGCGGCAACGCCTACGGCATCGCCGGCATGTTGATCGCCGTGCTGGTGACGGCCGTGGCCGGCGTCCGCAACTTCGAGGCGCTGGGCGGAGCGATCGCGATCGGCGCCGTGATCGGCGCGGTGCTCGCGGCCCGCGTCGCGATGACCTCGATGCCCGAGCTCGTCGCGGTGCTCCACAGCTTCGTCGGCCTCGCCGCCGTGCTCGTGGGCGTGGCGAGCTACCTGGCCGCGCCTGCGCACGCGACCGAAACCGAGAGCATCATCCACGAGATCGAGGTCTACGTCGGCGTGTTCGTCGGCTCGATCACGTTCACGGGATCGATCGTCGCGTTCGGCAAGCTGAAGGGCATCATCGGCAGCAAGCCGCTGCTCGTGCCCGGCCGGCACCTGATCAACGCGGGCCTCCTCCTCACCTGCATCGCGCTCGCCGTGCCCTTCCTCGGCGCGGAGCCTGGCACCGACCTGCAGTCCCTCCTGATCCAGGCCGGGATCGCGGGCGTGATCGGCGTCCACCTCGTGATGGCGATCGGCGGCGCCGACATGCCCGTGGTCGTGTCGATGCTGAACAGCTACTCGGGCTGGGCGGCCTCCGCCGCCGGCTTCATGCTCGGCAACGATCTCCTGATCGTGACCGGCGCGCTGGTCGGCTCGAGCGGCGCGATCCTCAGCATCATCATGTGCCGCGCGATGAACCGCTCGTTCCTGAGCGTGATCCTGGGCGGGTTCGGCGCCGACGAGGGCGCGAAGCCGGCCAAGCGCTCGGACGAGCCGCAGGGCGAAGTGGTGAGCGTCACCGCGCACGACACCTCGGAGCTCCTGCGCGAAGCCAAGAGCGTGATCGTGGTCCCCGGCTACGGCATGGCCGTCGCGCACGCCCAGTATCCGGTCTACGAGATTGCGACGCTCCTCCGCGGCCGCGGCTGCGAGGTGCGCTTCGCGATCCACCCGGTCGCCGGGCGCCTGCCCGGCCACATGAACGTGCTGCTCGCGGAGGCGAAGGTCCCCTACGACATCGTCCTCGAAATGGAAGCCATCAACGACGACTTCCCGAAGACCGACGTCGTGCTCGTGATCGGCGCGAACGACATCGTGAACCCTGGCGCGCTGGACGACACCACGAGCCCCATCTACGGCATGCCCGTGCTCGAAGTCTGGAAGAGCAAGACCGTCGTCGTCATGAAGCGCAGCATGGCGAGCGGCTACGCCGGCGTCGAAAACCCGCTCTTCTTCCGCGAAAACACGCGCATGCTCTTCGGCGACGCCAAGAAGAACGTCGACGC
>DASXWF010000427.1:0-2529 GCA_036503835.1 Polyangiaceae bacterium
TACCAGTCCAGGGGCAGTGGACATGGAATCCGCCGAGTACCGCCTGCCGCCACCACGTGGGCGGGGTGTGCGCCTAGTCCGCCCTGGTCCAACTTCAACGACCTTCCGGGGATGCCGAACAGCAAGCCCCAACAGCTGCCCCCTCGTTGGTGCACGACGTCCGGCCCCGTCCTCGGCTGCGCCTGCGGCGGGACGCCCGCCTTGCGTCGGCTTCGCCGCCGCGGGGGCGCGGACCAGAATGGGCGCGTTGGGGCGCCGCATTGAACGGCGTCGAGCGCGTGTGAGCGAAACGATTGAAGAGTCGCGGCGTCGCGCTGAACGGCGTCGGGACGGCGTGTGAAGATCGCCTGTACGTCTCGGGGCACCGCTGGTCGCAAGAGGCCTTTTCGAACGCAAAGAGCGGAAGAGTCATGGCGCCGCGTTGAGCGGCGTCGGACGGCGCGTGAACGCAAAGAGCGGAAGAGTCATGGTGCCGCGTTGAGCGGCGTCGGACGGCGCGTGAACGCAAAGAGCGGAGGAGTCATGGCGCCGCGTTGAGCGACTGTCGAGCACGGAACCGCGACGCCGAGCAGCACGCCATCCCGCGCCGCTTCAGTTGGCGTGACGCCGCCGTGGCGTGGCACGCCTCGACCTTCCCCGACCCCGTCCCCATCTCGTCTCCGGCGCCGCTGAGCCCCATGCTTCCCCGCCCGGCGCCGTGACACTCGCAGGACATCGAGGTTTACGCGCGCGCTCTGACGCCCGGAAGCAGGCGCCCGTCTTCGAGCCTGAGCACGCTCACGCCCAGGCGCTGCACGACCACCGGATCGGTCGTCGTGAGCACCACCGTCATTTTGCGCTCGTCGCGCAGGCGCACGAGCAAGTCGAGCACGAGCTCGCGCGTGCCCTCGTCGAGGCCCTGGTCGGGGTCGTCGAGAAATACGAAGTTGGGCTGAATCGCGAGGGCGCGCGCGAGGCTGACGCGCTGGCGTACACCCACGGAGAGGTGCGCCGGGAGCGTGTGCCAATCCGCCTGCGCCACGCGGAGCTCGCGCAAGACCTCGCGGCCGCGCAGGGTCACGGCCGCGTCGTCGAGGCCGAGCACGTCCGCGTGGTAGCGCAGCGCGAGCAGCACGTTGTCGATCGCCGAGAGGTTCGCGAACAGCCCGCCGTGCTGGAAGACGAAACCGCGCCGGACCCCGCGTCGCACGAGATCGCTCGGGCGCGCGGCGCTCGGCTCGTGCCCGTCGAGCAGGACGTGGCCGCTCGTCGCCGGCAGGAGCCCGCCGAGCAGGTAGAGCAGCGTGGATTTTCCGACTCCGTTCTCGCCGGTGATGACGAGCGTGTCGCCCGCCGGCACGCTGAGGTTCGTTTCGAGCAGCACCCAGAGCGTTCCGTAACGGAACGAAGCGCTCTCGAGCGTCAGGCCGGACGGCACGGGGCCAGCGTATCACCCTCCCTACCCCGGACGGCCGAGCGAACGTCGGAGGTTCAATCGGCCCCGCGCAACTACGCGTTGGTGCATCTGCCGGCGCGGACGGCGAGAACGAGAGCGATCTCCGGTTCCTTCAACGCGCAAGCCACCACGAGCGCGAACTGGAACGCTTCCGCGACCGCTACCGGGGCACGTCGGTGCTCGCCGGGCGCAGGCGTCTCGACTCGTCTGAGGTCGGCGGGCACATCCGTGAGCGCCTCGGGTAAGCGAGCGGGACCTTGCTGGGCCATCGGCTAGATGGCTAGCCCTTAGCGATGAGCGCGAGCGCGACCAGCGAAGGAAACGCCATTTCCACAGTAAAGCCTCTGCGGAAACGCCATTTCCACAGTCGAGGGCTTCAGCGACCGTCCACGTCGCGGGCGTCTCCGCCGTTCAGTTCATGGCGCCGTCGAAGCGCATCCCGGTACCGCTTCCAATTAGAGCGAGCTCGATGGCGCGGTGCGGTGTCCGGCTGCGCGACTGCGCGGTCACCAAAGGGACTGTTTCCGCCGGCACCACCCGGACCTCAACGGGCAAGAAATCCCGTTGCCCACGCGGGGTATCGCCCCGCGCAACGGCGAGACGCCCCCAATCGAGGCGTTCGCCATTTCGGGATCGGATTTTTTTCTGTTCGCCCGCGGCGGTGCCGCGGAAGCTCCCGGTACGCCGGTGCAAATCCTCCCCGCGCAACCCGATTCTCCGATCACGATCGTTTCGTGGCCAGGCTCGCCGTGAACGCGGCGATGGTCCTGCGTCGTCGCATGGGCGCGTCCGGAAGCAGATCTTCCGGGCGGCCCGACGTAGACCCGGCTTCGCTAGGTCCGCAGCCTCGGGAGCCACGCTGCCGAAGCCGAATTCAACGAGCGCTGCTCGAAGCCTTTTTGCGTTTGCCAGCGACGGCTGAACGAACACGTCGAGGTCTTCCGTGAACCGCGGCTGCGCGTGGACCGCCAATGCGTGTCCGCCGATCAAGAGGTATCGGGTTCCCGTCGAGGTCAGCACACGCAAGAACTCGTTCCAGTCGTCGTTCAGGCGCAAAGTCCCGGAACCACGCTTGGCGGAGCCGCTCGACGGCC
>DASXWF010000428.1:0-3998 GCA_036503835.1 Polyangiaceae bacterium
GCCCTTGCCTCCGCCGTCGTCACCGGCGTCGGCGTCGCGCTCGACGGTCTCGTAGTCGTCGAGACCGAGCAACTGCGTACAGGCACCGAGCAAGAGGCTGGAAACGACCAAGGGCCCGAGGCGAGGAAGCCGAGTCATCACAAGAAATTCCCTGGTCGGCAGGCTAACACTACTCCGTCAGTCTTGGCAGGAGCAGATCTCGATCGGCGCGGGTCGCCAGAAGCCAACGCGATAAAAACCGGCGCGGCCGGCACGCCGCTGTCCCTCGGCGCGCGAATGACGCTGGGCCTGTCAGCCGTCCGCGCAGCGAGTCCAGTGCAGGAAACATGCCTTCCCCTTCGACGCACTGCGATCTGACCGAGTAGTGCTAACAGGTCTCCCGTGCGGGCGAAAGAGGACCGGCCGCGGGGTAAGAGCCGTTTCAGAGGGTATCCCAGGAGAAGCGCTCCACTTCGAAGGCGTGGTCCGCGAGCGCCTTCACGTGCTCGTCCTGGTTGTCGTCGATCTCCCCCACGGTGTTCTTCACGCGGCGTCGTACCTGACCGGCGAACGCGTTCAGGATCGAAAGCTCGCGCGACGAGGCGCCCGCGCCTGCGCTCCGCACCGCCCCGTCCACGCGGCTGAGCACGCAGGCGAGCACGAACAGGTCGATCATGATGTCGGCGAGCCGCCGCGTCGCGAACTGCTTGTCGATGATGGCGCGGCCGTGCTTGCGCAGGATGCGATCGGCCGCGGCGGCGAGATCGCGCGTGCCGTCCTCGAACACCGTCTGCGCCTGCTTCAGCGCGGGATCGAGCTTCGTGAAGGTCGTGCCTTCGCGCCCGATGCCGGTGGCCATCGCCGCGCGCCGGAGCGCGTACTCCGAGATCACGCCGAAGCCCTTGATTGGGTCGTTGAACACGCCCTCCAGGCTCTTCGAGAGCTCGCGCAGGTTCTGGCCGGCCTCGTTCATGGCGGTGAGGGCGATGAACAGGCGCAGGATCTCGTTCGTACCCTCGAAGATGCGGTTGATGCGCGCGTCGCGCATCAATTGCTGGTACGGGAACTCGGTCATGTAGCCGTTGCCGCCGGCGACCTGCAGCGCCTCGTCCGCGCAGCGCCAGAGCGCCTCGCTCGCGAAGACCTTGCTGATCGCGGCCTCCACCGCGTAGTCGGCGTAGCCCGAGTCCATCAGGCCGGCGACCAGGGTCACGGTCGCTTCCGTGGCGTAGCAGTCGATCACCATCTGGCCGACCTTCTGCTTGATCAAACCGTACTCGCGGATCGGCTTGTCGAACTGGACGCGCTGATTCGCCTGCTGCGTCGCGAGCTGGATCAGCCGCTTCATGCCGCCCACGCTGCCGCCGCCGAGGCCGGTGCGGCCGGAGTTCAGGATCGCCATGGCGATCTTGAAGCCCTTGCCCTCCTCGCCGAGCAGGTTCTGGGCGGGCACCCGCACGTTGTCGAGGTTGATCGTGGTGGTGGAGCTCGCGCGGATGCCCATCTTGTCTTCGTGCGGGCCGTTCGAAACGCCGGCCATGTCGCGCGTGACGAGGAACGCGGACAGACCCTTGCGATCCTTGGGATCCGAGGTTTTCGCGAAGACGGTGAAGAAGTCGGCGATGCCGCCGTTGGTGATCCAGATCTTGGTGCCGTTCAGCACGTAGTGATCGCCGTCGCGGACCGCCGTGGTCTTGATGGACGCTGCGTCGGAACCGGAGCCCGGCTCGGTCAGGCAGAACGCCGCGATCATCTCGCCGCTCGCGAGGCGGGGGTAGTAGCGAGCGCGCTGATCCTCGTTGCCGAAGAGCAGGAGGCCGCGCATGCCGATCGAGCTGTGCGCGCCGACCGTCACGGCGACCGACGCGTCGTACTTGGAGATTTCCTGGAGCGCGCGCGAATACGCCTTGCTCGCGAACCCGAGCCCGCCGTGCTCTTCCGGGATGACCAGACTGAAGAGCCCCGCCTCGCGCAGCTGGTTCACGAACTCCGCCGGGAGCTCGCCCTGTTTGTCCCACTTCCTGAGATCGGCCTCGCGCGGCCCGAGCAGCTGCCCGACCGTCGTGAAGACACCTTCGAGCGTCTCCTTGTCCGAGGCCGAGACCGCGGGGAACGGCAGGATGATGTCTTCCTCGATCTGTCCCAGACAGAGCGAGCGCATGAAGTTCGCGGTTTTCTTGTCCGCCATGGCGTTCAGCCTAGCACTACTCGGTCGGAGCCCTCGCTGCGGATCGGATCCGGGCGAGCGCGACCAAAGGCTCGGACGCGGCCTTCGTGGTAGAGAGCGACGTGCCCTTCGCGAACGAGAAGCTCGTTCCTCCGCCTACCAAGGGTCACCTTTCGGTCGCCCGGCTCACGCGCGGCTGGTACGTCGCCTGCGAGTCGCGCGAGCTCGCCGGCGAGCCGATCGCCCGCAGCGTCGTGGGCGTGCCGCTCGTGCTGTTTCGATCCGGCGGGCGCGCGTCGGCGCTGCTCGATCGCTGCCCGCACCGGAACGCCCCGCTCTCGCTCGGACGCGTGCTCCCGGACGGCAAGCTCGAGTGCCGCTACCACGGCTGGCAGTTCGACGGCGGCGGTCGCTGCGCGCTCGTGCCCGGCCTTTCGGGCGGGAGCGAAGCGCGCGAGCGGCGCGCGCCGGCCTGCGCGGTGCGCGAGGATCACGGCTTCGTGTGGGTGTGGCCCGAGCCCGACCAGGAGCCGAGCGGCGAGCCCTACCCGATCGGCGCGCGCGAGCCCGGCTACGCCCGGGTCGTGCGACAGGTCGAGGCCAACGGCACGCTGCACGCGACGATCGAGAACGCGCTCGACGTGCCGCACACGGCGTTCCTGCACCGCGGCCTGTTTCGCGGCAAGAAGCAGAACGAGATCCGCGCGACCGTGCGCCGCTCCGCCGACCGCGTCGAGGCCGAGTACGTCGGCGAGCCGCGGCCCACGGGTCTCGTCGGGTTCATCCTTTCGCCGAGCGGCGGCACCGTCGAGCACTGGGATCGCTTCATCCTGCCGTCGATCGCGCAGGTCGAGTACCGGCTCGGCAAGGAGAGCCACTTTCGCGTCACCGCGTTCGGCACGCCGATCTCGGATTTTCAAACGCGCCTCTACGCCGTCGCGGACTTCAAGACGCCGATCCCGCCGTGGCTCGTGCGTCCCGTGCTCGAGCCGGTGGCGCTCTCCATCTTCAAGCAAGACGCCGTCATGCTCGAGGCGCAGGCCCGCACCGTTCGAGATTTCGGCGGCGAGCAGTACATGTCGACCGAGATCGATCTTTTGGGCCCGCACATCTGGCGCCTGCTCAAGCAAGCCGAGACGGGTGAGCCGGGCCCGCGCGAAGGCGAGCTCGTCGAGGAACGTGAAGTGAGGTTTTTCGCGTGACGGACTACGGGTTTTTGCCGACGCTGAACGCGTGCCTGAACGCGGCGGCCGGCGTCTGCCTGCTGGCCGGGTACTACTTCATCCGGCGCCGAAATGTGGAGGCGCACCGGCGCTCGATGCTCACGGCCTTCGCGCTTTCGGGGCTGTTTTTGGTGAGCTACCTCGTGCACCACGCGCGCGTCGGTTCGGTACCGTACACCGGGACCGGCTGGCTCCGCACGCTCTACTTCTCGATCCTGATTCCCCACGTCCTCCTCGCCGCCGCCGTGGTTCCGCTCGCGCTCGTGACGATCCGGCGCGGGCTGAAGGGGAACGTGGAGCGGCACAGGCCGATCGCGCGCGTGACGCTCCCGGTCTGGCTCTTCGTGTCCGCGACGGGCGTGATCGTCTACTTCATGCTCTACGGCTGACGAGATCCGAACTGGCACCGGAGTTGCCACTTCGAACGTCAACGCCGTTGCCATGACAGGATTTTCCGGAACGGCGCCTCGAGTTGTGCCGAGTTGGCACATTCGCGCGCGTCGAACGCGCACGAGGAGCGGCAAATGATCGATTGAGCGCTCGAGGCACGCGAATTGCACCCGCGAGCGCGTCCAATTGGGGACACGGAGGAGATGGGTTCAAATGAGAACACTCATGCGTTCGGGGTC
>DASXWF010000429.1:0-4199 GCA_036503835.1 Polyangiaceae bacterium
CCGACCTTCGGCGCGGACGCCGTGCTCGACACGCGCGTGCTCGGCCGCGGGCTCAGGGTCTGGGTCGAGGGCATGGCGGGAGGAAGCTGGTACGAGCACACCCGTAAACCGAGCGACGACAAGAACGCCGTGTTCAGCGCGGGGCGGCTGGTGGTGGCTCCGCGCATCGGCGGGCTCGCCAAGCGCGCGGCGTACTTCGAACCGTACGGGATGCTCGGCGTGTTCGATCCCGACACCGAAGTGACGGACGACCTGGTGTTCGAAGAGAGCCTGGGGATGAACGCAGGCTTCTGGCGCCTCGCGCGGCTCGGGCTCGAAGTGCAGCTCTCGCATTTCGAGCGCAACTTTCCCGCCTCCTACGGCCTCGGAAAGAACCCCGATCGAGTGGCGGTGCTGCTCCAGGCAGGCGCCGAGTTCTGATGCCCGAGTTCCTGCAAAAAGCGCTCTCGCCTCAGGCGGCCACGAGCCCCGAGCTCTGGGCGCTCGTGCTGCGCGTCGCGCTCGCCGCCGCCCTGGGCGCGCTCGTGGCGTTCCGGCCCTGGCGGCGCTGGATGCGCGGAGCCAGGCCTCCTTCCTTGCAGGGCGCGCAGAGTCAGACGCTGATCGCGGCGGCCGGCGCGTTGATGGTGATGGTGATCGGAGAGAGCGTGGCGCGTGCCTTCGGCCTCGTCGGGCTCGGTTCGTTCATCCGCTTTCGCTCCGGCATCAGCGATCCGCGCGACGCGGCCATCCTGTTCGTCATGATCGGGATCGGGATGGCGTGCGGCCTCGGACTCGGGGTGATGGCGGGCGCCGGAGCCGTGCTCGTGTGCGCGATCCTGATCGTGTTCGACATCACCGGGAAAAAGCGCACGCTCGTCACCTTCTACGCGGAAGATCCCCACGCGCTCTTCGTCAGCGTCGGCCGCCATTTCGCGGGTGCCCGGGCGGTCGAGCTGTCGAGCGGCCGGGCCGAGCCGGGCAAGGAACACGGCCGGCTCATCGTCGAGCTCGACCTCGAGCCGCGGGCCGATGCGGCAGAACTGCGCAGCCTCCTGGAGCGGGGCGGCGCGGCGGGCATCAGCCGGGTATCGATGGCCGAGTAGCGCTCTGCTAGAAAATACCATCCGAATTGAATTCGCGCGGCATTCGCGGGGCGCGGTGAGCCGTTCCGATGCCCCACTCCACTCAGAACCCGCAAGGGTGTTTGCGTGGAGGCCAAGAACTACACCCAAGGCGTTTGCGGGGTCGGGGCGCGTCAAGCCAACGAGACCGAATTGCCCGAGGCTCGAAACGGCGCATACGAGCGAGTTCCGACCTGTCTCGGGGGTGTCCGTCTGTTACAATCCGTAAGTCCGTCGCGCAGTCGGTCCGAGGGCTGTGCGGTCGCTCGAGGTGCATCATGGTTCGCGGTCTAATCCCTTATCTGCTGGTCGCTCCCTTCGCTTTCTCGACATTGATGAGCGCTTGCAGCCCCGGCGGCGGCGCAAGCACCTCGCTCGGCGACGACGATGACGACGGCAGCGGCGCCACCAGCTCGACGGGCAGCGGCGGGCGCGGCGGCATTCAACCGACCGGCGGCACGAGCGCCGGCACGCTTCCGGTAGGCGGCCCCGTCAACCCCTGCGAGCTCGAAGGCAACACCGATCCGGACTGCGAGGTGATGCACCAGCCGGGCTGTGGCGACGCCGAGGTGAACACGCCGACCGAGGTCTGCGACGACGGCAACAACAAGCCGGGCGACTGCTGCTCCGGCACGTGCCAGCCCGAGCCCTACTGCGATTGCTCGTCCGGCACGTGCGTGAGCACCATCATCTGCGGCGACGGCATGCGCGGCCCGGGTGAGGCCTGCGACGACGGCAACTACGTGGGCGGCGACGGCTGCTCCGCCGACTGTCACGTCGTCGAAATCGGCTATCGCTGCGCGACACCTGGCGCCATGTGCGAGCGCTTTTACGTCTGCGGCGACGGTCTCGCCGATCCGAACGAAGGTTGCGACGACGGCGGTATCATGC
Source organism: Polyangiaceae bacterium (assembly GCA_036503835.1). Lineage (GTDB taxonomy): Bacteria > Myxococcota_A > Polyangia > Polyangiales > Polyangiaceae > PMG-095. Next base: position 1,995 of record DASXWF010000429.1, read on the forward strand.
CCGGCGACGGCTGCAGCGAGCGCTGCCGCATCGAGATCGGGTTCAAGTGCGAAGGCAATCCGAGCGCCTGCTCCGCGACGACCTGCGGCGACGGCGTTCAGGAGGGCGCCGAGAGCTGCGACGACAGCAATACGCTTCCGTTCGACGGCTGCTCACCCGACTGCCGTGCCGAGCCGGCCTGCGAGACCGGCGAGGCCTGCACTTCGTCCTGCGGTGACGCGATCGTCTTCGGCAACGAGGACTGCGACGACGGCAACCTGCGCCCCGGTGACGGTTGCTCGGCCACGTGCACGGTGGAGGAAGGCTACCTCTGCAACAACGACGCGCCTTGCGTCACGCGACCCGGCGTCGACCCCGCGACGGGCGAGATGGCGGACATCTGCACGATCACGGTGCCGCTCGTGTACCGCGACTTCAACACGCACGGCACGACCGGCGGCCACACGGACTTTCAGCCGGGGTTCAACTCGGACGGCGCCACGCAAGGACTCGTCGAGGAAACGCTCGACGCCGACGGTAAACCGGTCCAGCGCGCCAACCTGACTCAGGCAGTGCGGGACGCCGCGTACGTGCACGGGCAGGCCGCGTTCGCTCAGTGGTACCGGAACGACCCGCCGGCGAGCAAGCCGATCCCCGGGGAGATCGTGCTTTGGGACAACGGCAACGGCGGCTACGTCAACCGCTGGGGTAGGAACGGCGAGCAGTGGAAAGGGGTCGCCGGTATGCCCGACTACGGCGAGCCCGTGTACGGCGGCCCGGGCGGCACGGAGTGCGAGGCGTGCGCGGCCACGATGGGCCCGAACCAGATGTGTTACGACCCCTGCATTCCGTGGGGCAACGGCAACATGGGCGAGTGCTGCGCCGACATCGCGACCGTCGACCAGGACGTTTACGACGGCAACCCGCTCTTCTTCCCGCTCGACAACGCCATGGGCGTGCTCACCGAAGCCCGCACGGAAGGGAAAGTCCCGGCTCAGTATGGTTGGAACGGCTGGCCCAACGAGACGGACGTCGCTGACGCGCTCGGCGTCGGCATGCCGATTCAGACGTCGACCGCGAACTTCCCGTCGACCATGCACAACTACAGCTTCACGACCGAGGTGAAGTACTGGTTCAAGTACACGAGCGACATGGACGCGACGCTCGACTTCACGGGTGACGACGACCTCTGGGTGTTCTTGAACGGACACCTCGCCGTGGACATGGGCGGCTGGCACGTGCCGACCAACGGCACGCTGACGATCGCCGGCAACGCCGTGAACACCGCGGCGCAGACCGACGCCGACGACATGGGCGTCGGTCCCATCGTCAGGGACATGGGCACGGCCGCTCAGTACGGACTCGAGGACGGCAACGTCTACCAGATCGCGGTCTTCCACGCGGAGCGCCAGAAGGAAGGTTCGTCGTTCAAGCTCACGCTCTCCGGCTTCAACGCCACGCCGAGCGACTGCCGCACGAACTGCGGCGACGGCATGGTGGGTCCCGGCGAAGAGTGCGACGACGGCACGAACCGCGGCGGGTACAACGAGTGCGCGCCCGGCTGCTTGCTCGGCCCGCGCTGCGGCGACGGGGTTCCGCAGGCGGACTACGGCGAGACCTGCGACGACGGCGTGAACTCGGGGGCGTACGGCGAGTGCGGTCCCGACTGCCAGCCCGGGCCGCACTGCGGCGACGGTGTCGTCACCGGCGGTGAGGCGTGCGACGACGGCGCCAACGTCGGCAACTACGGCGGCTGCGACGTGGGTTGCGTGATCGGCCCGCACTGCGGCGACGGGTTCATCTCGTTCGACACGAACCCCGAGACGGGCATGCCCTACGAGGCGTGCGACGACATGAACAACGTGCTCGACGACGGTTGCTCGAACTGCCTGATCGACATCGTCGTTCCGAAGTGATCGACGCGCGGCGTGCTCGGGAAGCTCTCTGCGCGCCGCCGCACTTCCGCTCGCGAGCCACGACGCCCCCCCTGAGGTAGAACGCCACACGCTCCCCAGCCGAGCTCGGCGCGCATCAGCGCGATTTCTCGCCGTGCTCGAGCATTCCGGTTAGATTCGCCAGCATGCGAGAGCGGATACGAGGCTCCGAGCGCGTGCGCCGGATCACGCTCGTTTCCGTGGCGGCGACGATCTCGCTCGTCTTCCTGTGGATGGTGGCGGATTTTCTGGTGCCGCTCCTGCTCGCGGCGCTCGCGGCGGGGCTGCTCCG
>DASXWF010000430.1:0-2625 GCA_036503835.1 Polyangiaceae bacterium
GGCGGGATTCGGCGAAACGCTGAGCTGGTACGCGCCCGTGGGCCGCTCCGCCGATAGACCGAACAGCACGGCGAGGTCCGAGATGCGCTGCACGATCGTGCCCTCCGCCATGCCGTTGCGGCGAAGGAAGCGCGACCAGTCGTCGTTCTCGTTCGGATACCAGCTCCAATCGGTGCGATGCAGGGAGCCCTGGAAGATCACGGAACCTCCGGGCGCGAGCGTCGCGCCGGCGCGGAACCGGAAGGTCAAGGCCAGATCGGCCTTCCTCGGACCGAGCTCTCGCGCCAAAAAAACGCGCTTCACGGAGGCGTCGATGGCACCGACCGTCGAGTAGTAGGTGTCCCAGGTCAGCGTCGCGGGATCGAGCTCGGGATCGTTCAGGTAGTAGACCACCTGGTAGTTCGAGAGCGCCGTCGACGTCGAGACGCGGCTCTTCAGCTCCGCGCGAAACGCGACCGAGTTGTCGGTCGGGCTGTTTTGCTGGGTGATGAACACCTGGTAGGGCGCGCTGTCGTTCGTGCTGGTCGCCGCGCCGGACAGCGCGATGCTCGGGCTCGGCTGGTTCGTGCTCGTATTCCGGAGCGAGAGCGTCCCGGTCTCCGACTGGCTGGCGGCGGGCGCGAACTCCAGATCCACGAGCGCAGAAGCCCCGGGCGGGAGGCGGAAGGAGCCGGCGCTCTTCACGAGGAACAGGGGATTGTCGAAGCGGAGGGACGTGACGCCGAGATCGCCGGTTCCGGTGTTCTGAACGGTGAGCTGGCGCTGCGCGGCTGCGCCGAGCGTCAGCGTACCGAAGGCGACGCTGGAGGACGGCGCGACCGCGATCGACGGAACGCGCGCTGGATCCTGGAACTTGTAACGGATGGATTGCGACTTGCTCTCGCCGGCCGCGATCGTGACCTGCGGGTCGGTGGTCACCGTCTTCAGGTTGTTGCGCAGCCGGTCGGTCAGCGAGAAGTTCGAGATGCGCGACGGGATCGAGGACGAATTGTCGCCGCGGATCCGGTACCTCAAATCGCCGTAGCTCAACGCCACCTCGCTGAGATCGAGCGCGAAGCTCGCCGTCTTGGCCTGCGTGGCGACCGTTCCGTCGTACGCGTAGTTGCCGAGGGAGTAGTTGAACGGGAGCGGGCGGTACTCGTCCCCGCCGTCCGTGCGATCGATGTCGGTTTGCTGGACGGCCAGGGTCAGCTCGCCGCGGGACGCGGTGGCGACGGTGAACTCGGCCAGGAGCTGCGGCTGGTAGTTCGTCCTGGCGCCCACCAGCGCCAAGATCTCTCCCATGAGCGGGCCGCGGAGGTCGCTGCCCGGTCCGTTCGGCACGAGGCTCGTGGGCTGCAGAGCGTCGTACGCGATCCAGACGTAGCCCGAGTTCATCCAGTTCGGGCCCCAGGAGTTCGCGATCTTGAAGGCGCCCTTCTCGCCGCTCTCGACCACGCCGTTCGCGTTGATGTCGACCCAGAGGTTGTCGTTGTAGCCGACGATCGTCGCCTGGTGGCCGCCCTCGAAACCGTTCATCCAGGTCACGATCGATTGACCCACGAACGCGTTGTCGGCCTGCGTGGAGCGATCGTTGTCGACCTGTTCGTACTCCCACGAGTAGACGAAGGTCGAGAACGTCAGGACTTGGCCGTTGGCGAGCAGGCGCTTCGCCTGCGCGAGCGACGCGGAATCGCTCGGCGTTCCGAGGGACGCGAGGCCCAGCGACTTGTAGCGAAGGGCGTTTTTCCAGGTCGCGCCCGACGTGGGCCAGGCGAGGTAGTTCAGCGGGTTCGAAACGTCGCCCGTGTACGGGAACTCGCTCCAGGTGAGCGCGCCGTGCTCCTGCAGGATCTGATGAACGAGGGAGGCGCCCGTTCCGAAGTCACCGCCGCCGTTCGTCAGGTTGTACAGCCACTTCGGCGAGATCTTGGTCGAGTTGTTCGGATTCTTGTTGCTCCAGCCGAGCAGTTTTCCGAGCGCGTAGGTGTATTGGTAGTAGCCGATCGAGAACGGCACGCAGGAGTTGATCGAGCCCTGATCGCGGATCTCGGGGAAGGCGGGGGACGTGCTGTTGTCGACGGAACGCGGCAGAGTGAGCTGCGCCGCCGTGAAGCGCAGGTCCGTGTCACCGGCGGGGGTGGTGACGATATCGCTGCCGAACGGGACGACCTCCGCCTCGAGCGACGAGATTTCTTCGCGCGTCGGGGCTCTCCGGCCGGGCTCGTCGTTCGCCTCGCGCAGGCGCTCCACGAACAGCTCCGTCGGATGAACGCCGGCGACCCTCCGCACCGTCCTCTGGTGGCGGGCGAGCTCCTCCGCCGACAGCTCGCGCCGGCCGGTGGCGCGCAGCAGGGCGCTCGGATCTTTCCGCGACCGGTGCGAAATACGGGCGATTTCGGCGCGCTCCGGGCGCGCGGGGACGGTCGCGGCGGAGCGAGCGAGCGTCGACACGGCCGGCTCCACCGGCTCGTCGTGTTCGGCGGGCCCACTACAAGCAGAGACCAGCACGAGAGTCGAAAGGCCGCCCCAAGGGAAACGCAATTTCATCGGTCGCTACTCCTCCGCGCACGGGCGATGCCGGTGACGCGCCTGCCTTGTCCCCTGACCGGAAGGTGAGGTCAATATGGGGTTCGAGGAAGCAGG
>DASXWF010000431.1:0-2084 GCA_036503835.1 Polyangiaceae bacterium
AGATACGAAAGCTGGGACCGCAGGAGCGATGGACGCCGAACATGGAGGCCAGTCCTGTGAACACCGTGCTTCATGAATGGCATTTTGATCCGGATTTTTCCGACGGGTTGGGTACGGCTCGTCGAATCCCATATGAAGGGCCGCTCAGCTTCTCCACGCTCGTCTCGCGGTATGCCGGGGACATCCCGCCCGGAGCGATGCGCTCTATGCTCCAGCAAGCAGGCATACTCACTTACGACCCGGATGGATTGCTATCAGTCGGCCAACGATTCTTCTACGCGAGGCAGTTCGACGAGGACTTCGTGCGAGGATTAGGGTTCTCACTGAGCAGCCTCGGATCTACGCTGGTCCACAACGCCACGGTGCACAAGCGGACCGACATATCCAACGAGAACAAACGGGAACTCGGTCGGATTGAGCGGACGGTCTGGAGTGAGCGCATGACGGACAAGGAAATCGCGAGACTGAAGACTTGGGTGGATCACGCGGCACTTCAGTTCCTCGTTGAAGCGGAGGAGCTAATTGGCAAGAGTGAAGTCCGCAGCACCGATCAGGGTGACCTCGCGCCTCGCGTTGTGGGTGTTGGTGTCTACTACTTCGAAGAAGATTGAGGGACCTGTCTGATTTTCTGTGTGCGAGGCATACCATGACAAACAGGAGTCAGTATGCCAAGCAAGAAGAAGTTGGAGACAGCCGAGGTTGAGATCCCGAAGGAGCTGCTCGATCGGGTCGTCAAGGGTCCGATGACGCAAGCGGAAGTGGATGCGGTATGCCGCTCGCTGAAGAAGGCGGTCATCGAACGAGCGATGAAGGCTGAGCTGAGCGATCACCTGGGCTACGAGCCGGGTGAGCCGAAGCCCGAAGAGCAGAGTAATCAGCGCAACGGCGCCAGCGGCAAGACCGTGATCACCGACGAAGGACCGTTGCGCATCGAGGTGCCGCGGGATCGGGAGGGCAGCTTCGAACCGCTGCTGATCGGCAAGCACGAGCGGCGCTTCACGGGCTTCGATCAGAAGATCATCGCGATGTACGCCCGCGGCATGACGGTGCGGGAAATCCAGGGGTACTTGCTGGAGATGTACGGCACGGAGGTCTCGCCGGAGTTCATCAGCAAGGTCACCGACGAGGTGCAGGCCGAGGTCGTGGCCTGGCAGAACCGGCCGCTCGAGCCGATGTATCCGGTGGTCTTCTTCGATGCGTTGCGGGTGAAGATCCGTGATGACGCCGTCGTGCGGAACAAGGCCATCTATCTCGCCCTCGGGGTGTTGCCCGACGGCACTCGTGACGTGCTCGGGCTCTGGATCGAGCAGACCGAAGGGGCGAAGTTCTGGCTGAAGGTCTTCAACGATCTGAAGACTCGCGGCTGTAACGACATCCTGATCGCTGTCGTTGACGGGCTGAAGGGGCTCGCTGAAGCGATCGAAGTGGCGTTTCCGGCCACCACCGTGCAGACCTGCATCGTGCACCTGATCCGCCGCAGCCTAGACTACGCGAGCTACAAAGATCGCAAGGCGCTCGCCCGGGAGCTTCGGCCGATCTACACGGCGGCCACGGAGGTCGGCGCTCACGCCGCGCTGGAGGCGTTCGCCGCGAGCTCGTGGGGCTCTAAGTATCCGACGGTCGTGGAGTCGTGGCGCCGTGCCTGGGAGCACGTAATTCCGTTCTTCGCCTTTCCGCCCGAGGTACGGCGCGTGATTTACACGACCAACGTGATCGAGAGTCTGCACATGCAGTTGCGCAAGATCATCAAGACGCGCGGCCACTTCCCGAGCGACGAAGCGGCGACGAAGCTGCTGTGGCTCGCGCTGCGCAACGTGATGAACAAGTCGGTAAGATCGACGCGCGAGTGGAAAAACGCGATGAATCAATTCGCCGTCATGTACGGCGATCGATTCATGAGTTCAAGAGCGTGAAACCCGCCTCGCACACAGAATTTCTGACAGGCCCCCGAACTGCGACACCAACTGCGCACACTCGCCGCTGGTTTGCCCGCAGCGTCGTTGACCGTACACGACGTGGCAGTAGCTTAGCGTCACCTCCGTAGGTGGCTGCGGTGTCTTCGGCGTGTGGCAATGGTACTCGCC
>DASXWF010000432.1:0-3562 GCA_036503835.1 Polyangiaceae bacterium
GAAAGAAGCGCGCCCGAGCATCCGAGCCGGCTTCCGCGAACGTCTCGGGTTGGGACGTCTCGTCCGCGACCTCCGCCGGCCCCTCTCGGCTCGATTCGGTGCTCTCGTTCTTCGCCGCGGGCGGCGCCCCTTCAGCGTCACTCGAACCCTCCCCCTCACTCGTGGCACGCGCGTTGGAACCAGCGCCGCCGGTCGGAGCTGCCTCGTTCGAAGCTCGCGGCGCTTCACCGGCGCTCGGCTTCTCCCCTTGGCTTCGCTCCGGCTCGTTCCGCAACAGCAACCCGAGCGCCACCGCGGCCGCTCCCCCCAGATCGGCGCAGGAGTCGGACTCGATGCTGCGGTGGCGGACGCCCGTCGCGTCGCGCACCGTCAACGTCAGGCGGTAGCGCCCCTCGGTACGCTCGATGCGACCCTCGGCGCGCAGTCCCGCCGTATGCCTCCCCGACTCGCCGAGCAGCGCGCGCAGCCGTTCCCGAACGACCGCGCTCTGCGGACAGTTCGCGGGCGCGCTCCAGACGAGCTCGAGCCGTTCCTGGGCCGGCGCGACGAACGAGGCCAGGAGGCACACGCTCCCGACACCGAGAGCCACGCGCGAGACACGCCGGGAAACCACGGCGAAGGCAGGCAGGTAGCATCGTCGCGCAAGCTCTCGGCCTCGTGACACGCGGGCCGAGTCTCGATGCGGAAGAGCGCCTTGTCACTTCAAAAGATCGGGGCTGCCGGGCCGGGCCCGACCCCGGCCCGCGAAAACCTTGACTCGAGGTCGCCGCGCCCCAACGAAGCCTGTAGGGACATGACGCACGAGCCCAACCTGATCATGACCGTGGCGGGCGCCCTCGCCGCGGCCCTCGCGCTCGGCCTCCTGACCCAACGACTCAGGCTTTCTCCCATCGTCGGCTACTTGATCGCGGGCGTCCTCGTCGGCCCGCACACGCCGGGCTTCGTCGCTGACACCGCCGTCGCGGAACAGCTCGCGGAGCTCGGGGTGATCCTGCTCATGTTCGGCGTCGGCCTGCATTTCCACGTCAAGGATCTGCTCGCGGTACGCCGCATCGCGGTTCCAGGCGCCATCGTCCAGATCGCGGCGGCGACCGGGCTCGGCGTCGCGGTGACCCAGGCGTTCGGGTGGAAACTTCCCGCGGGCATCGTGTTCGGCCTCGCGATCTCGGTCGCGAGCACGGTCGTGCTGATCCGCGTGCTCTCGGACAACGACGCGCTCCACACCCGCGCGGGCCACGTCGCCGTGGGCTGGCTGGTGGTCGAGGACATTTTCACCGTGCTCGTGCTGGTGATGCTTCCGATCGTCGCCGGCTCCTCGAGCTCGGGGGACACGGGCAGCGTCGTGGCCGCGCTCGCCAACGCGCTGGTGCGCATCGCCGTGCTCGTCGGCATGGTGTGGTCGCTGGGGCGCTGGGTCCTTCCCCGGCTGCTCGCGTACGTGGCTCGCACCCGTTCGCGCGAGCTCTTCACGCTGTCGGTTCTGGTGCTCGCGCTCGGGATTGCCGTCGGTTCGTCGGCGGTGTTCGGCGTCTCGATGGCGCTCGGCGCGTTCCTCGCGGGAATGGTCGTCGGTCAATCCGAGTTCAGCTTCCGGGCCGCATCCGAGGCGTTGCCGATGCGGGACGCGTTCGCCGTCCTGTTCTTCGTCTCCGTCGGCATGCTCCTCGATCCGGCGCAGCTGCCCTCGCTCGCGCCGCTCATCCTCGCGACGCTCGGCATCGTCCTCGCCGGCAAGGCGTGCGCGGCGTTCCTCGTCGTGCGCGTCTTGCGCCATCCGGTGAGCACGGCGGTCGCGGTCGCGGTCGCGCTCGCGCAGATCGGCGAATTTTCCTTCATCCTCGCGAACCTCGGTCGCGAGTCCGGCATCTTGCCGGACGCGGCGGGCCAGGTGTTGGTGGCGACCGCGATCGTGTCCATCACCCTGAACCCGCTCCTCTATCGGCTCGTCGGCCCCGTCACACGCTGGCTCTCGCGCGAACCCGCCGCGAACGGCCAGCCCGGCATCCCGCAAAGTTCGGCACACGCCGCGATCGTCATCGGCTACGGCCCCGTCGGGCAGAGCCTCGTGCGCCAATTCCGCGAGCACGACATCACCACGACCGTCGTCGAGCTCAACCACGAAACGGTCAGCAAGCTCCAGCGCGAAGGCGTCCGAGCCGTGTACGGCGACGCCGCGCAGGAGACGATCCTCGAGAACGCCGGCATCGCGGCCGTCGACACGCTGGTCTTCTCCGCCTCGGGCACGCCGCCCGAAGGCGTCATCCGCGCCGCCCGCGCTCTGAACCCCGATGTCCGCATCCTCGCGCGCTCCGCGTACGTTCGGGAGGTGGCGGCAGCCAAGCGCGCCGGCGCGGACGTCGTGTTCTCGGCCGAAGCCGAGGTAGCGCTTGCGATGGTCGAGCACCTGCTGGTGGAGCTCGGCGCCACGCCGGAACAGCTCGACCGGGCGCGCGAACGCACGCGCGACGAGCTCGGGGCGATACGCGTGTAGCGCCGGCGCGCCGGGTGACCCGTTCGAGGTACGCTGGGTCATGTCGCCATCCAACGAGAACCCCGTCACGCGGCTCCGCCGGCGGCTCGGCGCGCCCGGGCTGGTGCTCATGCCCTGCTGCTTCGACGCGCTCTCGGCGCGACTGATCGCGGCTGCCGGGTTCGAGGTCACCTTCATGAGCGGTTTCGCCGTTTCGGCGGCGCGCATCGGCGCGCCCGACACGGGCCTCATCTCGTACGCCGAGATGCTCGATCAAGGCCGCAACGTCTGCGCGGCCTGCACGATCCCGGTCATCGGTGACGGCGACACCGGTTACGGCAACGCGGTCAACGTGAAGCGCACGGTCAAGGGTTACGCGCAGGCTGGCTTTGCCGGGGTCATGATCGAGGATCAGGTTCTACCGAAGCGTTGCGGGCACACCGAGGGCAAGCAGGTCGTCGCCCGCGACGAAGCGCTGAAGCGCATTCAGGCGGCTGTCGACGCGCGAAACGAGGGCAGCGACATCGTGATCGTCGCGCGCACCGACGCGCGCGCCACCCACGGCCTCGAGGAAGCGCTCGATCGCGCCCGCGCCTTCGCCGCGATCGGTGCCGACGTGATCTTCGTGGAAGCCCTGATTTCTCGCGAGGAAATGCGTGCGGCCTGCGCCTCCTCGGACAGGCCGATGCTCGCGAACATGCTCGAAGGCGGAAAGACACCCGTGCTCCCGCCGAACGAGCTCGAAGCCATCGGCTACAAGCTCGCGGCCTACCCGCTCACGCTCTTGAACGCCGCGGTCGTCGCCATGCGCGACGCGCTCGCGAGCCTTGCGCGCGGCGAATCACCCGCGCGCCTCCTTCCCTTCGACGAGCTCCAGCGCGTGGTCGGCTTCGACGTGTACGACGCCGAAGCGAAGCGCTACGCAGCGAGCTGACCGAGAGTCCGTTCCGAATCCGCTCACACCGAACTCGGCCAGCCACTCGGTCAGCCACTCGCAATTTTCTTCAGATGCTCACGCTGCGTGCTCTGCGGCTGCGCTAGGGTCCCGCGCTCGAAGGAGGACCGATGTCATTCAAGAAGCTGACTCTGATT
>DASXWF010000433.1:0-1557 GCA_036503835.1 Polyangiaceae bacterium
TCGCCGAGCACCAGGGCGGTGGCGTCCTTCCAGCGAATGGGGCGGATGTGACCGGTCACGAGCGTCGCCTGACCCGCGACGTAGAAGCCGTCCCCGCTCACCGCGTTCGCCTGCGTGCGAACGAACCCTTCGGCGAGGAGCTCGGTGAAGGCGGGGCGCCCGCCGCCGCCCGCCGCGCCGCTCGAACCACCCGCGCCGGCGTTCTGCGCGCCCGACGAGCCGCCGCCGCTCCCGGCAGCCGTGCCGCCGGTGGCTGCTTCGCCTCCTTCACCCGCGCCGCCGCCCGTTCGTCCGGCACCGCCGCCCGAATCGTCCGCGCCGCTCCCCGCCTCTCCGCCACCGCCGCCGGCGCCACCGCTCGCGCTCGAGCCGGCGCTTCCAGCGCGGCCCGCGACTCCGGAGTCACCGGCTCCGTCGTCACCGGCCTGGCTCTCGTTGCCGCCATCGCCCGAGGATCCGCCGGACCCACCGCTGCCGCTCGAGAACGCGTCGCCCCCACAGCTCGACGTGGCCACCAGACAGACTGCCCAAAAGACGGTCGACCGCATCGTCATAGCGTCCTTGAGAACCGCTCCGCGCGCAAGCCTGGCTCTGCCTTCAGCGTTGTTCGACGAGGAGCGCGAAGCCGTCTCCGCGAGAGCTTCCGAGCGTGACCGAAACTCCGACCACGCCGGACTCGACCGGCGTGAACGTCAGACTGCTCTTCGCGAGCAGTCCGAGAGTCCACCGCGTCGCGCCGCTCTCTACGGCGAGCGGAACGTACTCTCCGTCGTTCTCGAAAATCCCCACGGCGAACGAGTCGATCGCCTTCGGGTCCTCGAGCGTGACCCACACTTCCTTGCCGGCGGTGACCTCGATCGCGAACACGCGCGAATCACGAGCGTGACAGAGCTCCGCGGCGAGCCGCGCGGGCAGCGCGAGCGGTGGAGTTTCGACCGGCAACGATTCGTTCGCGTAGACGCAATCCTCCGGATACGGCTCGAGCTCGGGACGCGTGATGTCGACGACCACCGGCCCCGGCGTGCCCGTGAGTTCCGCGATCACGCGATCGTCGTCGAGCCCGTTCGTCCTCACGCTGAAAAAAACCGAAGGCGACGACGGGCTCAGGGCCAGTCCCTGCCCGCTCTGGTCCAGCGCGACGAGCGCTCCGCCGTCGACGCCGAAGAGCGAGACGGAATAGTTTCCAGCGCCTTCGACGAGGCCGAGCTCGATCGGCTCCTGCTCGGGAGGCACCGGCGTGCCGGCGAAGCCGAGCGTGAGCGACGCCTGCTCGTCACACAGCTCCCCCTCGAGCCGAGCGGGCAACGACAGCGGCGTTTCCTCGAGCCACGTCGCGAGCTCCGGCCCCGCGACACAGCCAACGGAGTTGCCTCCGCTGCCCCCGGCGCCGTCCACGGCGCGCGTGGACTGTCCGCACGCCATGACGGGCAGGCACAGCAGGATGAGGGCCCCCCGAGTACCGAACCGCATGCTCTCCAGTATAGCAGGCTTGCCTCACGAGAATCGCGCGTGCCGGCGCGCCGCAGATCGCGCTAGCGTTCCCGGCCATGCCGCTCG
>DASXWF010000434.1:0-4554 GCA_036503835.1 Polyangiaceae bacterium
AGCTCATCCCAGTCTACGGGTTTTGCCATTACATCTCCAATCCGAGTTCTTGCAGTTCATCTTCAGCTTGCGTCAGCCACGCGGGCAGACAGAAGTCCATTTCGGCGCCGTTGGCGTACCCGGGCCAGGCGTTGGTTTCGAGGCAGTCTTTCAGCTGCAGCAGGCGCTTGCGGTACTCGTCACGACCGATGTCGAGAACCTCGTCGGGCATGTTGTAGACGACGACGTCGTGGGGGCCTTCCTGTTCGACGGCCACGACTTTGAATGCAGCGGGCCTGCCGGTGATGACCTCGTAGCCGTCGGCGTAAAAACTGACCTGCCAGTGGTAGAGCAGGCGCGCGGCAGTACGGCCGAAGTTGAACGGAACGACGTCGCCACTGCTCTTCAGGTCGACGATGGTGTCAGCGGGGTCGTCGCTGATCCAGTCAACGCGGCCCTTGCATAGAAGACCCGTCTCCTGGTCGACCCACACCATCGCGACTTCGGGCTGGCCGATTTCGAGGTACTTCATCGCGGCTGGGTCGGAGCGGACGGCGTCGCGGAGTTCGAGCGCGCGCATGTACTCTGGCTGCTTCACGATCGTCTTGCCCTCGTTCTCCTTGGCAAAGGCGTCCCACGCTTTGGTGCCACGTCGGTCGGACTTTTTCTTGCCGGTCTTCTCGTCGGCGGGCGGGACGAACATGGCGTAGTGGGTCATAAAGCGGTTCGGCTCAAGGACGGCGGTGTGTGCGCTGTTGCCGAATCGCATGCCATCGGTTTCCGGTCCGCCGTGCCGAAGCCGGTACCGGTAGCGTTTTGGCGAGTGAGCCATGTGCTTCAGCGTCGAGAAGTTGACGGCTTTCACGGCGCCGTAGTCGATGCTGCCGCGGGGGTAGAGGCCGGGGGCGTAGGTTCGTTTCGGGTCGATCACGCGCACCACCTTTCGAAGCTCAGGGCGTTGCTCTTCAGCGCCGTCTCCGCGAGCGCCTTGCCGTTCCTGGAGCCCTTAGCGATGGCTTGGAGCACTTCCACGAAGAGGGCGTCTTCGAGCGCGTGAGCCTTCTCGTCGTCGCCAGCCATTGCGGCCGACGCGATTGCGATGAGTTTCTGTTCGACTTCCTGGATCTTCATCACTCCCCCTTCAACTCCGCCACCGCAAACCGGATCACCGTCAGCTGCTGAACCTGCTTCTCGACGAGCTCGGCGACGTACTCGGGTTCGGCGCACCGGTCGCGGATTTCGCGGGCGAGCTCGAGATTGCGATCGATCGCGAGTAGGAAATCGGCCATGGTTTCGGCGTCGGCGCGGGTCATGGCGATTCTCCGGCGGATGGCTCCAGTGGGATTTCGGCGAGCGCCTCTCCCGCGACTTCGGCACGACTCTCGAGTTCATCGATGTAGGCCCGCACGAGCATACGGAGCGCCCCGGCGGATTGGGCAGACTCACGCAGCTGGTCGCCTTCCCAGAACTGCCACTGGCCCCCGTCGTCTCGCTCGATGGACCAGTCATCGTTGAAACGCGCGATGATTTGGCGGGTCATGGCTTCGGGCCCTCTGGGAGTTCGCGCCAGTGGGTGACTTGTGCGTTCCAGTATCTCCAGTCCGCGCGCCAGTGTTCCGGGTGGTCCCACGAGATGGCATCCCAGTCGAGCACGAGTATGCCGTTGGTCTTGGTGACGCACAGGTACTGGTCCTGGGAGATGGGCGGGTCCGAAACCGGGAACCAGCGGAGAGCCTCGCGGAGCTGCTCGGCGTCCTGCTTGGCGCGACAGGCCCGGCCACGCCACTGCCCCTGGTCGTACGGGTCGCCGTGCTCGTTGTCGGCTTCGTCGCGCAATGCTCTGGCCTGGGCGTCCCAGAGGACCAGCAGCTTTCCCACGCGACTCACCGCCCCTCCCTATACCGCCGCAACTTCTCCGTCGCGTCCCGCAGCGTCCCCGACGCCAGCCAGACCTTGATGGAGTTGGTGTCGTTGGCGGCGTCTTCGCGGGCACTCGCGTTCAGGGCTCGGAGCTCGGCGCGGTCGGAGAGGGCGCTGAGTTCGCGGCGGAGTTTGGCGGCCAGGACTAGCGGGGCGACTGGGGGGGAGGAGTAGCGGGTCATGGCTTATCCCGGTGCCTTCCGGCGCGTATATCGTCGGCGACCTGATTGAGCGCGACGAGTGGTCCTATCCCACTGAAATCCCGCGAGCGCTCCTCTAGAAACGCTGCGACTGCCTCTGTTTCGGCGTCGCGTGTCGCCCGTGCAACTCGGATGGCCGCGTCAAGTTCGGCTGCCGCCTCTGCTGAATTTAGGAGATGCGGCCTCTTGCCCTGCCACTTACAGACCAATACCTCGAACGGCTTGAGACTATCGACTGATGCATCACTCGATTCAGACATCACTCACCTCCAAATCACCCTCCGAAAAACACCCCCGCAACCGCGGCAGCTCGCTCAACCACGCCTCATGCGTCGCCCACTCGGGTTTGCTCGGCGGCGGGGGCGCGATCGTGGGGAGTACATCGAGCGGCCAGAGGCAGAGCGGGACGTCTTCGCGGGCGTAGCGGGCGGCTAGGGTTAGGGAGATTTCGCGGGTCATGGCGTCGGCCCTTTCGGGAGTGGGCGCCAGTGGGTGACATAGTCGCTGAACCCGAGCTTCGCGCTGAAGCGCTGGACGTCGATGCGGAAGGGTGAGCCGTCGGCGGTCTCTACAACGAGGTAGTCGCCGGGCTCTGTGGGCAAGCGTGTCGATGCTGGGATCCACTTCAACGCGAGATTGAGCTGCGCAGCGTGCTGTCGGCACACCAGCGACGTGACAGGCTGCTCACGCGCTACCCAGTCCGATGACTCATTCAGCCATTCGCCAGGCAGGTCTTCGATGCAATCACCCATTCGCCACCTCCGGCACAAGCGCCAATCCCACACGCACCGGCGGCAGGTCAAAAAGGTGCCGCGCCTTCGCGTCGAGGAAGAGGAACACCATGTCCCGCGTGTCGGCGCTGGGCGACGTGCTCAGACCGGCAGCCTTCGACAGCAGCTCCCAGTCGCGGGCGGTGAAGCGCGTGGCGAGCTCGACGAGTTGGTTCGTGCCGCGGACGGTTTCCGGGTCGATGTGTTGGCGGCGGCCGTAGGACTCGAGGGCGAGCAGGAGGCGGAAGGATTTGAGGGCTCGGGCGGATTCGCGGGTCACGGAACCACCTCAACGCTTTCCACCTCTGCCCCGAACGCGAGCTGCATCCTGTGAATCGGGTCAGCCCCCGGGCCCTCGCAGCCGCGGGCGGCAGCGGCGCCGGCATCGCCGACGATGACCACCCGAATCTTTGGCGGGTCGACGCGAACGACCGGGAGCTGAACCCCGCTGGGCTTGCTCGTGAACTTTTTCCGTCCGCCGCCACGCAATCCAGTCCTGCGGAACCAGTCGTCCTTGTCGATGGTGTAGCAGCCGGGGCCGGTGCGGTGGACAGAGTCCTCGTGCACGTGGGGAACGTCGCCGCCTTCGTGGGAATGCTCGAACTTGTAACGCACAGAGTTGTGCGCGTTCGGGCCGGTGACGTAGCAGTGCTCGTGCACCTCGAGTTTGGGCTTGCTCACAGCTCCCCCGCCCTCTCCGCCGCCAACGTGCACCCAGCCGGATTGAGGTCGACGAGGGTGTCGCGCGGGCCTTCAGCGGCTTCGAAACACGCCTCGGAGCAGAAGTAGACCCTGCCAACGACGTGACGGGGCAGGTCGCAACGGCAGGTTTCGCAGGTGTTGTCTTCGGAGCGGTTCACAACGTCCTCCCGCAAACGCAGCAGAGGACCGCGCCCAGAGCGATCGTCGTGATCTGGTGCCTACAGATCGGGCCGCGATCGACGCCGCCGGTGACTTCGAGGACGGTGACGGCTCGGGCGAGCTGGAGGGCTGTGCCGCGGGTGGCGTAGCGGATCGCTAGCTCCCGGCGGGTGGTTCGGGTGAGTTCGTCCATTACGACGCCCTCCGCACAGGGAACTGGAGCACGTTGTTGGTTCGGACTTTCCGAAGGGGCATCGGCGGAGCCGACGGCAGCTCGACCCCTTCGGTTTGAACGAGGGTCGGATCGAATTGTGTCGGACCGGTCACAGTGGCTGGCCGGTGCAGACTGAAAAGTTCGATCTGAATGCCCCCCGGCAAGCGGACAGTGAGTCGCGTGATCGTCATAGGTTCTACTATGCGCATACGCACAGAATCGTGCAAGCACAAAATCGCACCGGACTCTGCGGGTGAGCACAGGTCGGCTACGAACTCAGTGCAAAGTCGGAGAGTTACAGCGCATGAACGCGCCGAACTCTTGCGCCTGTTCGGCGGACCAGGCTACCCCGTGACGTGTGAGCAAGCACTGCGCGACGCCTTCCCACAGGCGCGCTTCCACGACTCGCGGGTCGTCGTGGTCGGTCAGAAAGACCCTGTCCCCGTCGCTAGCAACCGTCCAAGGCCAGCGGCCTTTTACGATTTGCACTCGTATCAACGTCGCGAATTCGAATGGGCCCATGCCACCCCCTGCGTTGAACGGGGTAGTATCGACTATGTGACGACGATGCGCAACCGACGATGTGTCAGATTCGATCCGAACTCGGTGC
>DASXWF010000435.1:0-2992 GCA_036503835.1 Polyangiaceae bacterium
CCGAGCCGCTCGACACCTGCACCTGGGCCGGCGCCGCCGACGCCATCGTCGTAGCGACGGTCCGCGCGGTTCGGCTCACGAACACGCCCGTCGCCGGTCCGGCCGAGAACGCGGAGTGGAAGTGGTACGGCGCGTGTTCGATGACGCGCCCGGCGCTCGAGATCGACCTCGAGATCGAGCACGACTTCGCGGGCAAGCTCGCGGGCAACGCGACCGTTCACATGGGAAAGCGCCAAGTCGACACGCTCTCGCCGAGCCCCTACCGAGGCAGCGACGGGTCGCTGCAGTGGAACGGGGATCCGGAGGAGCCGCCGCTCGCAGCGGGCCAGCGCGTTCTGGTGGGCCTGCACTACGTTCGCGAGCTCGACGCGTGGTCCTTATGGGCGAGATGCTCTCGGGCATCGACTCGGAAGCGGTCGTGCACGTGCCGCGGGGCGGCTGCACGACGCGCGGCCCCGTCGAACTCGATCAAAACCCGCTCAGCAAGGCGAGCGAGCGCTTGTGCTCGTGCCTGGCAAAGCCACCGACTCCCGCGGCCTTGAGCCTGCAATCCGAACGGCGGCGCAGCTGGGGCGACGCGAAGCGTGACGGCGCCGGGGCGCACCCGGCGAACTACGTCGCCGCCGAGTGCATCAAGCCCGACTTCGATCTACCCGAAGCCGATCGCTGAGCTCCTCGCCCGCGGGGCACGCGCCTGCTCGCGGATACGCTGCAGACGAAGCACTCAAGTCGCCTCGCGTCGAGGAACGCTGAGGCAAGGGTCCTGCGAGCTCGGCGCGCTCCTTGCCGCGGCAGTATTCCCGCAAACCTCGGTTCGTATTTCGTGCGATCGACTTTTTCTCACAATGATTTCGCTGCGATTCTCCTGACGGACTACGACACTGATTCCCACTGCTGGTGAGCAGGTGCGGCCGAAGCTCTGGGCTTCAGGGCGAAATGCGCCGCACAGCTCCTCAGCCAATGTTGCGTCCCGTCTCAGTTCTTCGCCTCGCCGTTTGCTCCAGCGTAGCCGCGCTCGCATATGCGTGCGCGTCAACCGACCTGCCAGATCCACCGGGGAATGGAGGCAGCGGAGGAGCGGTGAACGCCGGCGGCTCGAGCGGCTCGGGCGGCTCGGGCGGGAGCTCGGGTGCCACGGCCGGTTCGAGCGGAGCGGGCGGTAGCGCGACCGGCGGAGCCGGGGGGTCGGCGGCGGGCGCCGCCGGGAAGGCTGGGATGGGTGGAAAGGGCGGTCAGGCGGGAGCCGCGGGGATAGGCGGGTCGAGCGGCGCGGGCGCAGGTGGCGCAGGTGCGGGAAGCGGCGGCGCCGGCGCGGGTGGGGCGGGCGCAGGTGGGGCAGGCGCAGGTGGGACGAGTGCGGGAAGTGGGGGCGCGAGCGGCGGAAGCGCAGGCACGAATGCAGGTGGCGCAGGTGCTGGCGGAACCGCCGGAGCGAGCGCGGGCGCGGGCGGCAGCTCCGGCATGTCCGCGGGCTGCGGGAAGGCTCCGACCATCCCGAGCAATCAGTACAACAACGGCAGGCCCATCTCGATCATGGCGGGGAACATGCAGCGCCGGTACGTGCTCAGCGTCCCCGGCAACTACGACAACACTCATCCGTACCGCCTGGTCGTTTCCTTCCACCAGCGCGACGGGAACGACATCCAGAACTACAACTGGCAGTTCTACGGGCTACTGCCGCTGTCCGAGAACACGACGATCTTCGTGGCGCCGAACGGTCAACTGAACGGGCAGCCGTGCTCCGGCATGGGCGACGGCGAAGGGAGCTGCGGATGGCCGAACTCCAACAACTCGGACTTCGCACTCGCCGACGCCGTCGTGGCGCAAATCAAGGAAAACTTCTGCATCGACACCGATCGGATCTTTGCCACGGGTTGGAGCTACGGAGGCGCCATGTCCTACGAGACTGGTTGCGCCCGGGCCCGCGGCACGGCGAACGGATACATCCGCGGCGTCGCCGTCTACGCCGGCTCTCCCCAGATCACGTCGGGGCCTTGCCCTCCGGACAGCCCCGTCGCCTACTTCGGGTCGCACGGGACGCAAGACAACGTCCTTCAGCACTCGGGTGGCGTATCGATGGCTCAAGACTACGCCGAGGCCAATGGCTGCAACTGGATGTCACCTCCGCAGGCGAGCGGCAGCCACGTTTGCACGGACATCGGCGGGTGCATGAACGGCTATCCGGTCAGGTTCTGCTCCTTCGTCGGGCCCCACACGCCTTTCCCGGACAACGGCCAAGCACAGGGCAGCTGGGGACCGGCCGAAGCCTGGGATTTTCTCAGTCAGTTCTGAGCCCGTACCCGAACGTGCTCCGGCGTTTTCGCGGGCCGGCGCCGTGCTCCATGACGGGTACGGACGGTCCCAAGCCGCCAGGTACGATCGCGGGGCTCGGCGGACTATCGCTGAACATCCAAGGTGGCGTCACGGACATCGGGCGCCCGATCATCGGATGGCCGGCCGCGAACGCTTGGAACAGCAGGTGGGCACGTCCGACCTACACGCGGCTCCTCCGCGCGCAGACGGGCTCGACGCAGCGCTGCCTCAGCGTAGAAGGCGGCTCGGTTGGCCCCGGCCTGACGCCGCTGATCTCGTCGGACTGCGACCTGTACGCCGACCACGAGGAGTTCAGCTTTACCGGCGTCACTTGGCGCGCGATGGGCAACCGCTGCGTCATGGCCGAGAGCAACACGGTAGGCTCGCGAATTTCGATCGCGGCTTGCAACGGCGGGGACCTGCAGCGCTGGGATTTTTTCGACAACGGCACACACATTCGCTTCAGCGGCTCGAACCTTTGCGTGAACGTGCCTGGGGGTAGCCTCGACCTCGGCACCGAGCTCAGGCTCGCCACGTGCAACCGCGACTCCCCGAACCAGCAGTTCGTCTATTCGAGCGGACAAATCCATTTCTCGACTCGCTGCTTCAACGTCCTGGGCGGCACCACGGCGGACGGCAGCCGCATCGGCCTCTGGAACGGCTGCTCCGCGGATCCGCC
>DASXWF010000436.1:0-3648 GCA_036503835.1 Polyangiaceae bacterium
AGGAGGTGGACGCGGACGCCGAACTCCTGGGCTTCGCGGACGCCCGGGAGGATGTCCTCGTCGCCCGTCATCAGCAGGGCGTCGGCCATGGCTCGGTTGCGGGCGAGGGTGACGAGGTCGGCGACGATCAGGGAATCGACACCCTCTTGTTGGCCGCGCTCGTTCACGTGACCCAAACGGAGCTTCAGGTTTCGGCGGTAGGCCAGGGCGAGGTGTTGCGGGGACGGGCCCTTGCTGGCGCCGTCGTACCAGTAGACGCGCAGGAGCGGCAGGCCGGTGAGCTCCTGAACCAGCTCGAAGAGGAGCTTCAGGACGGCGTCGTAGTCCGCGTGGAGCTCTCCGCGGATCAGCTTCTCGCCGGCGATCAGGCGCGAGCCCGACGCGAACACGTAGCCTGCGTCGACGAAGACGGCCGTTCGATCCATGGCGCTCGGAGAATAGAGGCCCGAGGCAAAAGCGCCAGCGAAGCCTCGATTCCGAGCTCTTGCGTGCTAGCTCCCGGGTCATGAACTTCGCGCCGGACAGCGATCAGGACGTTTCGGTTCAGCAGTGCGATCCCGTCGGGAAGGATCCGGAAGCACGCGTCCGCTGCCGGGTGCTCCGGGGTGACAGCCTGATCGGCGAGTTTTTCCTCGCCCCTTCCGACGACGGCTGGCTGCCGATTCCGGTACCCGGCTCGGTCCACGAAGGGCTACTGCACGCGACGGCCATCGATTTCGCGCGCGAGGTGAACGAAAAGCGCGTCCAGCTCGAATAGCTTGCCCCGGCTTCGCGCGGGCACCGTCGGCGACCGGGCGCGCTATGCTAGCTCGGTCGACCCCGCATGCAGATCAAGGACGAGCTTCTCGTTGGGTTGCGGAATCTCGAGCGGTTCCTGGGGAATTTGCCGGCGCCCGTCAGCGCCGAGCTTTTGCGACGGATCGCCGAGCTGCGGCAGTTGTTGGTGGAGCAGCGCCCGCCTCGCCTGCTTTTGGTGGGGCGGCGGGGGGCCGGGAAGTCGACGCTCCTGAACGCGATTTTCGGGGAAGCGGTGGCGGCGGTCGGGCACACGGGGCGCGGGACGCTCGAGCCGCGCTGGTACGAGTACCGGTCGGAACGGGGGGCGCTGGATGTGCTGGATACGCGGGGTATGGGGGAGTCGCCGAAGCCGGGTGAGCCGAGTCCGCGGAAGGCGACGATCGCCGCGATCGGCGAGGCCTGCCGGGAGAAGGCGCCGGATGCGGTGCTGTTTCTCGTGAAGGCGAAGGAGGTCGATTCGCGCGCCGAGGAGGACGTGGATGATCTCGCGGCCGTGTGCTCCAAGATTCAGGAGAGTCAGGGGTCGCGCCTCGCCATCATCGGGATCGTCAATCAGTGCGATGAGCTCAGTCCGCCGACGGTGCGCCTGGAACGCCCGGACGCGACGCCCCGCTATCAAGAGAAGCTCCGCGCCGTGCAGGTCGTGGAGCAGAAGCTGGCGGAGAGGATCCGGGCGCGGCCGGAGCTCGCTTCCGAGCTCGTGACCTCTCTCGGTGTCGTCTCCTACGCCGAGTGGGACTCGGGCGGCGCCGTGGTCGAGGATCTGCGCTGGCGTGTCGAGGAGCTCGTGCGCTACCTGTTCGAGGAGTTGCCTGCGCAGGCCCAGGTGGAGCTTGCCCGCATCTCGCGCGTGAGAAAGCTGCAGCGCGAGCTGGCGATGCGGATCGTGCAGGCGACGGCCGGTGTGTGCGCCACGGTGGCCGCCGTGCCCATCCCGATCGCCGACATCGGGCCCATTACCGCGGCACAAGTGGGGATGGTGACGGCGATCGGGTACATCGGCGGCCGCGAGCTTTCTGCCAAGGCCGCGGGTGAATTCCTGGTCGCGCTCGGCGTGAATGTCGGCGCCGGGTTTCTGTTTCGCGAGCTCGCGCGCGGTTTGATCCGCTGGGCGTTTCCCGGCGGCGGCTCGCTGGTGTCGGCGGGCATCGCCTACGCCGCAACGGTCGGCTTGGGTGCGGCGGCGGTCGCCTACTTCGTCGAGGGGAAGAGCGTTCGGGAAGCGCAAGAAGTCTACGGAAGCGAACGCGAACGAGGCGAGCGCGAGTATCGGCGCGAGTGACTCTCTTCCGCGAAGGCGTGCGCTGACGGTCCGTAGCGTCGAGCCTGCGCGGCAAAAAGCATCGGGGCCGAGTGTGGCGGATCGGTGTCATGGACATGAGGACCGAGCGGAATGTCGGGCGCTGCAGAGCGAAACGACCTACGCTGTCGGCTTCGACTGCGAGTCTCGAGACGAAGCCATGTCGGCCTCGTCAGCTCCAACGTCAGCGGAGGGTCGATGAAAACGCAACTGGTTCGGCTCGTGAACGGCAGCGCGCTCACGGCGATGGTCATCTTGGCGGGGTGCTCCGCGGCCACGGAGGCCGACGGCGCGGGTGAGGACGTCTCAGGGACGGACATCGGCGCGGACGAAGCCGTGGGCTCGACTCACGAGGCTGCGACTCCCGTCGATCAGTTCGGTGTCCAGATGTTGTATCCGACGCTGAGCGGCGGAAAGCAGTGGTTTTCCAAGTGGACGAGCAACCCCCGCACGTTCAGCGGAGTCGATCCGCGAGACTCGTGGTTCGATGCCGACCACGGGGACGCGACGTACCGGGTCACCGGTGACGGCACGCTGAAGATCACGGGCTCCGTGCCGCGCATGTACGTGCACGACCCGGCGCTTTCGAGCCAGTGGCGAAACGTGGAAATGACGATGTATTTCAAGCGCGTCGCGGACTCGAGCACGGCTTACGCCGGTATGGTCGGCATCGCGCGCACGAACCACGGCACCATCGGTCGCGAAACCGTCAACCTCTGCGACACGCGCGGCATCGGCGCTCGCATGCGTTACGACGGTGCGCTCGACTTCGAGAAGGAGACGCGGCACCCGAGCTCGACCGCGGTCGCGCGCGTCGTGAAGTGGTCGGGCGGTCTACCGAGGAACCGCTGGCTCGGGTACAAGCACGTCGTCTACGACCTCGCGAACGGCAACGTGAAGCAGGAGCTTTACCTCGACGAGACCGACGGCGTGAACGGCGGCACGTGGGTCCTGGTCAACCAGTTCACCGACAACGGGACCAACATGGGGGGCGGCAGCGGCTGCAAATCGGGCATCGATCCGAAGCTACGGCTCACCGCCTCGTCGTCGCGCGCCGGCTCGGAGACCGGCAAGCCCAACATCACGGTGTACTTCCGCAGCGACAACGTCGGGACCGACGGCCTCGTCTACAAGAAAGGCAGCGTGCGAGAAATCCAGGCGCCTTAGTACTACTGTCAGAGATTCGCTTTTTCTTCGGGGATCTTGCGCTTCGCAGGGCAGCGCCCGTCCCTGCAGTCTTCTGTCACGTCTTGCGACCCCCCTCGACCTGAAAAAGCAGCTGGCTTTGGCCTCGCCAGAGCACTCGCGTGGCATGCGGTCTCCGATGCCGATCGTGATCTGTTCCCCCAAGATTCTGACAGTAGTGCTAGGAGTATCCAGACTTCGATAAGTCCGGATTGGTGACGGGAGCGCGGAACCGACTCGCGTTTCTTGGCCCGAAAGCAGGGCTCCCGATAACTCCCGGACACCATGCGACGACGCTGGAGCGGACTTTTGGGCGGCGCCACCGCCCTCGGCATCGTGCTCGCGCTCGTTCCGGTGGTGCGCGG
>DASXWF010000437.1:0-3930 GCA_036503835.1 Polyangiaceae bacterium
GCACCGTCGAGCTCGGTTGGACCGGGCCACGGCTCGACGGCGGCGTGGACGGCGTGCGCACGATCTTCCGGCTTCCCGCGGCGGAGATCGCGCCTCGCCTGCCGCTGATCGGGGATGACGAGCCGAACCCCGGGTTCGGCGTGCTGGTCTCGGCGATCCGGCGCACGGCCGAGCACGACGAGATCGAGCTCGTGCGCTCGCACGTGGCGCGCGGTGAACCCGTGCTCTGGCGTATCGAAGCGAGCGCGCGGGCGCTCAGCGCCCCGAGCGCCGCAGACTCCGCCAGGGCGCGCGTCTCGGCGCCGATTTCCGCTCCGCGGCCCGGGCGCGTGCCGCGTTGGTGGTTCTGGGCGCTCGGGCTAGGGGGGCTGTTCGGTGCGCTGATCTGGCAGAAAGAGCGTCTGTTCCGGCGCGCCTGCGCTGAGCGCGGCGGGCGGCCGCGGGCGCTCGTGCGGCTGCCGATCTGGGCGCGAGCGCCGCTCGGGGCGGCGGCGCTTTCGGGCGCGCTGTACGCAGGCGCCGATCTCGAGGAGCCGACGTTGACGGGCGGGCTCGTGCTGGCCGCGCTGCTCTTGGCGGCGCTCGCAGCTCCGGAGCGGGCTCGCGCGCCGCGTTGTCCGGGGCGCTGGCTACCGCTGCGCGGTGAGGACGCGTTCGCCGCCGAACGGCCGAGCTCACCCGGGGACTGGCTCGATTCCGGTACATGGCGCGGGTTTGGGTTGCTGCTCGTCACGTTGCTGGTCGTGCTCGGGGCAGCCGCACTCGAGCTCCGATCCTCGCCGCAGCGAGCGCTCTTGATTCTGCTCGGTGGTTCGGTCGTGGCTCCCATCTTCTTCACCGGGCGCCTCAGCGACTTGCTCGGCGATCGAGTCGCGTTCTCGAGCCGCTTCCTCGCGCGGCTCGCGAAACGGCTCGCGCGGCATGCGGAGCTCAAGACCGTGCCCTGGGGGCGCATGCCCGACGGCAGCGCCGAGCCGGACGAGCTGCGCCTGCTCGTGCAGCCCCGCGCCGCGATCGAGGGGCTGGTCGCGCTCGAGGTCGCGCTCGAACCGCGCGCCGGCCTCGGCGGCGTCGCTGCGGCGCCCTTCGTGATCGTTCGCGCCAAGGAAGACAGCCCGGCGCAGCGCGCGCTGCCGAACGGCGTGATCTGGACGCGCGGCCGCCGGCCCGACGAGCGGGTCGCGATCCTGAGCCCCAACCTGCCGACCCTCGGGCTCACGCTCCGGCTCATCGATCGGCTGAGCGTGCTCTTGCGTCAGTCCCCGAGCAGCTCCAAGAGGTCGTCCGGGAGCTCCGCCGTCACGAGGAAGCTGGGCAAGGTCGCGTCGCCGGCCCACGCGATGTGACTCGCGTGCAGGGCGTGGCGCGCCGAGCCGCTCGGCCACGGCTCGCCGCCGTAGAGCGTGTCGCCGACGAGCGGCGCCCCGACGCTCGCCAGATGCGCGCGGATCTGATGCCGGAAGGCGCGTCCGGCTTCGAGCTCGACGAGCGCGTGGCGCGGCGTGCGCCGGATCACGCGGTAGCGGGTGACGGCCGGGCGCGCGTAACCCTGCCCGCCGCCTTCGCGGGCGAGCACCCGGCCCCGGCGTTCGGTGTCGGGTGACAGCGCGCGCTCGATCACGCCCTGCTCGGGCAAAGAGCGGGCGCTCGTGATCGCCAGGTAGCGTTTGACGAGCTTTCCGGAGGTGAGCGCGCCACGCAGGATAGCGAACGCCGCCTCGCTC
Organism: Polyangiaceae bacterium; assembly: GCA_036503835.1. Taxonomy (GTDB): domain Bacteria; phylum Myxococcota_A; class Polyangia; order Polyangiales; family Polyangiaceae; genus PMG-095. Next base: position 1,725 of record DASXWF010000437.1, read on the forward strand.
CGCGCGGCCACGAGCAGCCCCGATGTTTCGGTGTCGAGCCGGTGCACGAGCCCGGGCTCGCGCGCGCGGTGTCCGAGCTCGGCCATCTCGGGGTAGCGCGCCACGAGGGCGTTCGCGAGCGTGCCGAGCTCGCCCGCGCGCAGCGGCGCGCTCGGCACTCCGGAGGGCTTGTACACGACGACGTGGGTCGGCAGCTCGAGCCTCACGTCGAGCGGCACCGCCGGATCGGGCGTGGCGCCTTCGCCCTCGAAGTCCACCTCCACGATCGCGCCCGCCAGCGCCGCAGCGGCGGGGCGCACCCGGCGCCCGTCGAGCGTCACGCGCCCGGCGTCGAACAGCTCGCGCGCCGTGCGCCGCCCGACCCCCGGCACGTGCCGGGCCACCAGGCGATCGAGGCGCGTGCCCGCTTCGCCTTCGCTCACGACGAAGCGCGACGCCATCGCGGCTACCAGCGCCCGCGCACGCCGAGCTCGAGTCCGCGGCTGCCGGACGGCGGCGCGAGGTTCGCGTAGCCGCCGTACGAGGGCGCGAGGTTCGCGTAGGGGATGAACGGCAGCGGCTCGTGCTTCGAAGCGCTCTTCTTCGGGGCGGTCAGGTACCAGCCGATCACGCCGCCCGCGATCGTGCCGACACCCGCGCTCGCGATCCAGAGCCGGGTGCGCGTGGGGTCCTTCTCGTCCGTGAGCAAGAGCGGGCTCGCCAGGGCGGCGCCCGCGAGCCCGCCGAGGCTGGCCGAGAGGTCCACGAGCAACACCCGCGACGGCGAAGCCGTGACCTGGGTGGCGAGGACGCCGCCGAGCAGCACGCCGGCGCCGGTGCCGTAGCCGGCGCCGCGCGTGATCGAGCCGCCCGTCTCCCCGTCGATCGCCACCTGGGTCATCGCGCCGAGCACGCCGCCGAAAGCGCCGCCCGAGTGCGCGAGCACCGCGCCGCCCTCGCTCATCGGATGAACTGCGATCGCCACGGCGCTCAGGGAGATGCCCGCCGTCGCGGCGCTCAAGCCGTAGAGGTACTGGCTGTTCGGCGAAGCTCCGTAGCTTTCCGCGATGAGCACGCCGGAGAGCGTGGGCCAGAGCGCGCCGGCGGAGATGAACCACGCGTCGCCCGTCCCGATGTTCCACTCGTCGGCGACGAGCAAGGAAGCTCCGAGCCCGAGGCCCGCGCCGAGCGCCACCAGCGGATAGACCAGGCGCGAGTCGGCGGAGCCGCTGGCGCGCTGAATGGTGAAGCCCACGTACCCGCCGAAGATGGCGGCGCTCAGGGCGAGGACCGGGCGACCCGACGAACGGGGCGGCTCCTCCGGCGCCGGCGGCAGGTCGCGCGCCGACGGTGCGGGCGTGCGCCGGCCCGAACGTCCCATCTCGATCAGATCGCGCAGCATGACGACGGTCCGCACGTCGAGCGCGGCGAGGTCCGCCAGCGCGAGCTCTTCCTCGCGCACGAGCTCGACCCGCGAACGCGGCGGGACCGCGGCGATCCGGAGCAGCAGCCCGCCGTCCTTGCGATGAAACTCGGCCGCGACGACCCAGTCCTCGGGAGCGAGCCCCACGAGGCTCGCGCGCGAACCCTGCGGCGCCGTCTCGGGCCCGCTGGGGCGCGCCGCTGCGATGCGCAGGCCGAGGTCGACGGCGGCTTCGCGCAGGGTCGCGTCGAGCTCGGCTCCTACCTGCCGGAGCTCCGCGTCGCCGGCCCCGCCCGCCGGAACCCACTGTCCCGGAGCCAGCTCGACGCGCGCAGGCAGCAGGTGCACGTCGCCGGGCCCGGCGAACGCCGCCAGCTCGACGGATACGGTGGCCAGAAACCCGAGCGCGAAGGCGCGCCGTCGCCGCGCCGGAGCGCGTCCGGCGCGAGCGCCTAGAACATCACGGTCGCGCTGATCCAAGCGTCGAGCCCGTTCACGTCATCCACCTTGAAGCGCCGCCCGGGGTCGTTGATGGGCGTTCGGTAGTTCGGGTTCGGGATGCCGGTTGCCTGAAGCGTCGACGAGCTGCCCGTATCGGGATCGGCGGGCGAGCCGGTGCGGCAGGGGCCCGCCTGCGCCGGATTGTTGTCGAAGTTCGGGTTGCACGCCTGATCGAAGGTGACGAAGTGTCCCTGGATCAGCGTGTACGAGCCGCCGACGTTGAACTTCACGTATTCGCCCGCCTGATAGGTCGCGGAGAGCTGGAAGGTGTACTCGCCGTGCTGCTGCACGTCGGTGAGGCCC
>DASXWF010000438.1:0-3123 GCA_036503835.1 Polyangiaceae bacterium
GTGAACGTGCTGCTCGTGCTGATCGTGACGCTCTACACGATTCAGCTCGTGCTCTTTTACTTCAAGGACTGAGCGAGCCGGACGCCGAGCTCGAATCCCGCATCGACGCAGGGGAAGACGAGCGCACCGGCTTCGAAGCTCACGGGCCGGCCGTCGAGGGTGGCTTCGAGCGCGGCGCTCCCGTGGAGCACCACGCGAAAGTGCGAGCGCCGGTGTTCGGGAAACCCGCGACCGGTCGTGTGCGCGCGTATGCCCAGGCGCTCCCCGCGTTCGACGGAGAACCGCGTGCGCAGGAATGCGCCTTCGACGTAGGCCGTCGTCGTCCCGTCGTCTTCCTGCAAGAGTCCGCCGACGCCCGGGCCTTCCTCGAGCGGAGGGAAGACGTGGAGCTCGATGACGTCGGGGGCGAGGCCGAGCGTCGTCGCCGGAGCGCGCTCCAGCACCGGAAGCACGCTCCCCGCCCGCACGAACAGCGGAACGCGCCCGAGCGGCGCCGCAACCTGGAGGCGCTGCCCGCCTTGGAACGCGCGTCCCGAAGCCCACTCGAACCATGCGCCCGGCGGGAGGTACACCGAGCGCGAGACCTTGCCGGCTTCGAGCACGGGCGCGACGAGCAGCGCGTCGCCGAGCAGGAATTGGTCGTCGATCGCGGCCGAGCGCGCGTCGTCCTGGAAATCGAAGACGAGCGCTCGCTGCACGGGTTCACCCGTCTCGCTGGCGCGGACGAACGCCGCATACAGGTACGGCAACAACCGATAGCGAAGCTCGAGCGCCGCGCGCGCGACCGCCTCGACCTCGGCGCCGAACGACCACGGATAGTGATCGGGATGGTCGATCTGGTGATGACAGCGGCAAAACGGCGTCAGGGCGGCGTACTCGAACCAGCGCGCCGCGAGCTCCGGCGTCGCGACGCCCGCGAAGCCCGGAACGTCGGCGCCCACGAACGGCTGACCCGAGATGCCGAGCCCGAGCGCCATCGGCACGCCCATGGCGAGGTGCTCGAAGCTCGCCGAGTGATCGCCGAGCCACTGAGCGGCGACGCGCTGGATGCCCGCGGAACCCGCGCGGCTCAGCACGAACGGCCGCTCGCGGGGACGAGCCGCGACCAGACCGTCGCGCGTCGCGATCCCCATCAAGAGGGCGTACTGGTTGTGCCAGCGCTCGTGGGGATCGTTCGCGCCGTCCCGATCGAAGCGCATCGAGAACGGCTCGATCGCGCCGGTCGCGGGCTCGTTCATGTCGTTCCAGATCCCGGCGACGCCGCGCGCGGCGTGGCGGCGCACCTGATCCGCCCAGAAAGCCCGCGTCTCCGGCTTCACGAAGTCCGGAAACACGGTGCGCCCCGGCCAGACGCGGCCTTCGTAGAGCCCGCCCGACTCGGTCTTGCAGAACAGGTTCTGCGCCCGGCCCGCGTCGAACAGGGCGTTGCCGGGCTCGAGCTTCACGCCGGGATCGACGATGGTGACGACGCGGAAGCCGTCGTCGAGCAGCGCCGCGAAGGTTCGCTCCGGGTCGGGAAAGCGCTGCGGATGGAAGCTGAAGACGCGGTGGCCGTCCAGGTGCTCGATGTCGAGCCAGAGCGCGTCGCACGGGATGCTGCGCTCGCGGTACGCGCGGGCGAGCGCGAGCAGGCCGGTCTCGTCGTAGGCGTGCCAGCGGCACTGTTGGTGGCCGAGCGCGTAGAGCGGCGGCAGGCTCGGGCGGCCCGTGAGGAACGTGTACGCCTCGAGCACGGCCGGGAGCCGGGGACCGCCGAGCACGTACTCGACGTACGGCCCGCCCGAGAGCTCGTAACGGTAGCCGTCTGCCTCGCTGAAATCGAAGCGGCTTCTGTAGCCGTTGTCTACGAAGATGCCCGCGGCCGCGAGCCCTCCCCCCGTGCGCTCGGCATGGCAGAAGAAGGGGATCGACGTGTAGTACGGGTCGAAGCTCGTGCTTTCGGCGTCGAGCGCCGGCGCGTCCTCGAGCAGCCGGTTCTTCGGGAGCACGTCGGGCGAGAGCACGTCGACGTTCCAGAGCGTGAAGGCCCGACCCCGCCGATCGAAGCGCCCGGTCTTCTGCCCGAGTCCGAAGATCGAATCCTCGGGCGCGGCGGCGCGGGACACCAGAAGGGCGTCATTGAGCGCGAGGTAGCCGCGCGAGCGTCCTTGTGCGTCCCGCGCGCTGCGCAGCACGGCGCTGCCGTCGCTTCGGAACACGTCGAGGTGAAGCTCGGGTCCCGTGAGCAGGAGCTCGAGCGCCGCAGTACACAGCCGCACCACGGCCCCGGCTTCTACGAGCTCGAACTCCGCCGTTTCGGGCCGAGCAAACGCCGTGGCGAACGTGGGACGCTCCGTGAAGTCCCCGCCGCGCGCGAGCTCGAGCCTGAGTAGGTCCGGGCGCATCACCTCGACGCGCAACGCGGCCTCGCCCACGGGGACCGTGAAGCCCAAGGCCGTGCGGCGAACCCGGCCGAGCGCGCCGAGCGTCGAGAAGTGCTCGCTCTCGATCACTGCGCGGTCGTGAACTCACGCCCAGCCGAAATCGTGTACGTCCCCGAGCCGCGCCGAGGCCCCGCCGGCCTGCTTCCGCTGCTCGCACCGAAGGAATCGGCGAAGCCTTCCGCCCCCGCGAGCTCGTCGACGCTCGCGGCCGAGCCGTGCGTTTCGACGCGCCAGTTGTGCAGGTGGCCCGCGGTGAGCCGAAATCCGTTCGGGAACGTCGGCAGCGTGATCTGCTTCCTCGCGGTCACGACATAGAGGCCGCCGAACGTGTTCGGCAGGTCCAGATCCTCCACGGAGAAGACGAAGGTGGCGAGGTTGCTCGTCCAGCTGAACACGCTCTCGTCGTTCACCGTGTCGGCGTTCGGCGGCGCCATCTGCTGGGGTGCCGCCGGGATCTGGAGCGCGATGTCACCCTGACCCATGCTCAGACCGTCCTGGTGGGCTACCGCCAGCGCGCCGAACGACGCGTTGCCCTCGGAGGCCATCACGGTGATGCTGGAGTTCGGCAGCGCCGGGACCGTGTAGCTGAACGAGCCCGAATCGAGGCTCGAGCCGGACTGCCGCAGGAGCTCGAGGTTCGCGTTGCTCGAGAAGCGCACGAAGACGGCGTTCATCCGCTCCTCCTGCGAGCCGCTCGTCA
>DASXWF010000439.1:0-3189 GCA_036503835.1 Polyangiaceae bacterium
ACAGCCGCCGCCGCCGCACGGCCCGATCGAGCAGGTGTCACCGGCTCTGCAGTCGACGTTGCAATTGCCGCCGCTGCAATCCTCGATGATCAGGGTCGCCGGCTCCGAGCCGCTGCCGAACGGACCGATGTGGCAGTGCCCGTCGGTGCACTCGCCGATGCGGCAGGTCCGCCCGGGGTGGCAATCGATGGAGCACCCCGCCTGGCACACGTCGAGCTCGCACAGCGGACCGTCGCACTCCATGGTGCAGCCACCGCTGCACGCCGGCAGGTGGCAGCCGGCCCCGTCCGCGCAGATCAGGCGACATCCCCCGGTGCAATCGTTGATGGCGCATTCGGCGCCCTCGCCGGCGCACTCGGTGAGGCAGCCTCCGCCGGGGCAGCTCGTCGTGCAATCCGAGCCCGCCTCGCAGGTGGCGTTGCAACCGCCGTTGCAGTCGATGTCGCAGGTCGCGTCCTGACACGTGAGATTGCAGCCTCCGAGGCACTCGAGCTCGCAGGAGGAGCCCTCGCACAGCCCCGAGCACAGCCCGCCCGGACACGTGAGATCGCAGCTTGCGTCGTCCGTGCAATCGAAGCTGCAAGCGCCGGTCGAGTCCTCCGACTCGCAAGCGATGCTGCACGTATCGCCCGAGCACGAACAGTCGCCGCCGGCGCACGGCCCGCTCGGCGCCCCCGCCGTCCCACCGGAGTCGAAGCCGCCCTCACCCGAACCGGCGTCGCCACCGGACGCCGCGCCCGCATCGGCTCCGCCGCTCGCCGAGGCTCCACCCGTCGACGCCCCGCCCGAACCCGCACCGCCCGAGCCGGATGCGCCGCCCGCCGGCGAGCCGCTCGAACCTCGACCACTCTGTCCGCCGGAGCTCGTGCCGGCGCTCACCGTTCCGCCCGCACCGCCACCGCCCTGTCCCGCCTTGCCGCCGGCGCTGGTTCCCGCCGTGCTCTTGCCGCCGCTCCCCGCGCCGCCGGGCGCCGTGCCTGCCGTTCCGGCGTCGTCGTCGCCGGAGCTCTGACTTTCGCCTCCGCACGCCACGGCCGCGCCGAGCGTAACCAGAAATCCACCAAGAACGACGCGGGTTATCGTTGCCACGGGCTCCCTCCGAGGCCGGGAGGATAGCCGCGATCACGGGAGCAAGTCGAGGCGTCGCGAAAACTTCAGCGCAAAGCCACGTAAAAGAAGTCGCGCGTGGACGCCGCTCCGAGGAATTCGTCGGGACGGTAGAGCAGTCCCTTCACGCTGCCGAGGGCCGTGAGCTTCCCGGTGTCCGCGTCGTCGCGGTAGAGCAGAAAGCGCGGGAACGAGAAGTTCACGTCGAGCTGGGCCACCGACACCGAACCCGCTCGCTCCATGCCGAGCGCGAGGGCGCGCGCCGTCGTGGAGTTGCTGATGCCGACGAAGAGCGTCTTGCCGTCCGCGGAGAGGCCCACCGCCGAGCGGCGGATCACGGTGTCGCCTTCGAGGGTCGCGCCCCACTTCTTGTTGTTGGCCACGGTCAGCCCGGGGTGGAGCGCGCCGTTTTCCAGCATGCAGGGCGGGGTCTGGCGCCACCACGTGGCGTCCGACTCGCGGTCGAGCTTCGGCCAGGACGCGATCGCGAGCGTACCGTCGCCGAAGCCTGCGAACGTGCACGAGGCCGCGTTCGGTGCGAGCAAGCGCTCGCCGCCAGCCATCATGCCGTAGTGGCCGTGCTCCGCCTTGAAGCCGCCGTTGAAGGCGGCGATGAGCCCGGGGCGATCGCGCTCCGGCACGACGCCCGGGCGTTCGGTCGCGTTCCGCGCCGGACTCCTCGGTTCGATGCTGCCGGCGACCGCTTCGACGCGAACGTTGTCGAGGTCGAGCGCGAAGACGAAGAGCTCGGCGTACGAGCGGGCAGGGTCGGGATGGACGATCGTGCGATGAAGGACGGAGTGCTCGCTGCCGCGCACGGAGACGGGCTGCCAGACGCCGTCTTCCGGAGAGGCCACCTTCGGGAAGAGGGGTTCGAAGTCTTTTGGACGGCGGGCGGCGATCTCGCCGGTGCTCGCGGGTGGTGCCAGGAGCTCGGCGGGCGTCGAGTCGGTGAGGGAGTGCGCCACGCCGCTGCTCGCGACCTGCTTCGCGCGGTCTTCGACGCTCGCCACCACCTCTTCCAGACGGGTCACGTTGTGGCTGCCGGCGATCGCCCGCAGGGTGTCGGCGACGAGCGGGCCGAACCAGGGGAAGGTGCGAATGCCGAACCAGACGCCGAAGAGCGCCACGACGCCGGCCCCCGCGAGGGTCGCCAGCCATTGCGACCGTTTGCGCGGCACTGGAATGGAAGCGACCCAGCCGGCGACGCTTTCGGAGCGGGGAAACACACGTTCGGAAGCTCGGGCAAGACTCACGGAAAACTCTCCTGGTCCTCCTTCAGCAACCGACATGCCACTCGGTCCCACACCCGCTCGAGCTCGCGCCTCCAGCAGGATTGAGTACAAAACGAGCCAGGTCAGCGGGCCGCTCCCGGAGTCGGTCCGTCCGTAACCGGACGCTCCGACCGTCACCGGCCACAGCCTTGTGGCGTAACTTCCACGCCGCTCGGGTTGCGCTGCGTCGGCCGCCGCCGCTTCGCACCGACGAGAAGCGCCTGAGCGGCCGATCAGTATCCGAACGTCAGTCCGCGCAGCTGACGGGCGTCCCGACCGAGCACACCTGGCCCTGGGCGACGAGGCGCTGCTCTTCGAACGTAACGGCTCCCGTCGGCGCCGCGACCGTCCACTCGAACGATCCCGAAAGGCAATAGGGCCCTGCGTCGGTTCCGCGCCTGCAGTTGAACCCGGTGAAGGTCAATCCGACTACGTAGGCTTCGTCGATCATACCCTCTGCCGAGCCTTCCCCCTCGAAGTCGGAGCACTCGTGGGCCGCGCCGATTGCGTTCGCGCTCACGATCCTGAAATCGGAGACGTCGGCGGTGAGTCTCAGCCCGCATCCGATTAGGCCGCTCTCTTGAGGCCCGTCCGTGAAGTCCATGACGAGGCTCCTCAAGCAACCTCCCGGGCCGAGCAGCACGCTCTGCGCGCTGACGCTCCCCAGCGTGAACGTTCCCGCGGAGGTGACGAGTGTTCCCTCGACCACTTCCAGCGACGCGTCTTCGGAGCCTTCCGCGAAGTCGATGCACTCGAGCTCGCCCTCGCTCGGGAACTGACACACGGGAATGCCCGCGCTGTTGTCGCG